>CAZOUJ010000066.1:0-8132 GCA_964582955.1 uncultured bacterium | reverse complement strand
AATCTATATATCACTGTCCTCTGCGCTAAAGGATGTGGTCCTTCCAGCAGTGATAAAACCGCCATCTTCTGTTTGCTGAATCGCACGTGCCTCATCCCATCCTGTACCTCCATATGACCGAGACCAAAGCAAGACCCCGTTCTCATTCGTGCGTATGAGATAAACATCGTAGAGTCCTGCGCTGAAAGACATGGTGAGCCCTCCAACAATATAGCCGCCATCTGCTGTTTCCCTTACACAGTGTCCCTCATCCCAATTGTTTCCGCCATAGGTCTGGGTCCAGGCTATTTCCGGCTGGGCTATGATTGATTGAAAATTGAATAAAAACAGGGAAATAAATGAAATAAATCGGGATGTTGTGGATGGTTCCATAAAAGAAAATTAACTCTATTATATGAAAATAAAAAACCCCGATTCAACGGGGTTTTAATTCGAAATATGTTAAAATGTTATTGTTTCAAACGATAGACACATCCTTCAATGGTTTTTAAAAATTTTATGACTTGGGATTTAGTGTTAAATAAATCTTCAATCGGTTCAAAGGAGTCAATCGGATACATTTCAGGGTCATATTCTCTCAATAGATTGGATTCCAATTTCACCACCATATCCCTCAATACCATCTTGGGAATTTCTTTATTCCGCAGAAAATTGATCTGTAGATTGATATTACCATCTGAATTGATGTGAAAGAGAGGCAGTAAGCCCATATCCGAAATACATCGAAAGGTCATGGTCCCGTGTTCCTCACCCCTTCCCCAGGTTAGATGTTCAGAATGTTTTTCGGAAAAATCAATGATTTGACTGGTTATCTTGACCACTTCACGACTGCAGTTTTCTTCCAGATCGATTATAAATTTTTGTTTATTCCATTTGGACATAAATTATTAACATCCCCCTAAAATTGGTGAATCAATTGAGAATTCACTGCTCAATTTACGACTTTTCTATTTTTTCTTTCTAATGAAAATAGCCCCCATTATTTAATGGAGGCTATTTACTAAGATCTGTGTTGACCGAAATGATTACATCATTCCGCCCATGCCACCCATGTCACCACCTGGAGGCATTGGGGGCATTGGAGGCTCTTTTTCCGGAATTTCCGTCACCGCGGCTTCTGTGGTTAAGAGCAGACCTGAAATGGATGCTGCATTTTCAATTGCAACACGAGTTACTTTGGTCGGATCAATGATACCAGCTTTGAACATATTGACATAGTCTTCAATCCGTGCATCAAATCCATAATCCTCTTTTCCATTACGAACTTCCTGTACTACAATTGATGCTTCTAATCCGGCATTATTCACAATTTGTCTAATGGGTTCTTCCAAAGCACGACGAACAATGTTCACTCCCACTTTTTGGTTATCACTCACATCCAATTTATCTAGTGCGGAAACTGAACGTAATAAAGCAACACCGCCACCAGCTACAATTCCCTCTTCCACAGCCGCACGGGTTGCATGCAGTGCATCTTCCACTCGAGCCTTCTTTTCTTTCATTTCTACTTCGGTAGGGGCACCGACATTTAACACAGCAACTCCACCTGAAAGCTTGGCTAACCGTTCCTGAAGTTTCTCTTTATCATAATCAGAAGTGGTTTTTTCGATTTGGACATTGATTTCGTTGATACGTGCTTTGATACTATCCTTTTCACCATTTCCGTCTACAATTGTAGTATTATCCTTATCAGAAACTACTCGTTTGCAAGACCCCAGATAATCCAAAGTTGCATTTTCCAGTTTGTATCCTGCATCCTCAGATATAACGGTTCCACCAGTCAATACAGCAATATCTTCTAACATTGCTTTCCTGCGATCGCCAAACCCTGGAGCTTTTATAGCCAGCACCTTGAACGTTCCCCGTAATTTATTTACCACCAAGGTTGCCAAGGCTTCACCCTCAACATCTTCAGCAAGTATCACAACGGGTTTACCGGTTTGAACGACTTTTTCCAATAGTGGAAGTAGGGCTTTCATATTACTGATTTTCTTATCATGGATCAAAATATAGGGATCGTCCATTTCAGCATCCATAGATTCGGAGTTCGTTACAAAATAAGGGGATAAATATCCACGGTCAAACTGCATTCCCTCAACCGTTTCAAGGTATGTTTCCGCTGTTTTGCTTTCTTCCACAGTAATTACACCATCTTTTCCAACCTTTTCCATTGCCTCTGCAATTTTATCTCCGATCTCTTTGTCTCCATTTGCAGAAATACTTGCAACCTGGGCAATCTGTGTTGAATCGGGAAGGTCTTTACTCTGTTTGCGCAATTGATCCACAACTGAAACTGTAGCGGCATCAATCCCTCGTTTAATTGACATTGGATTTGCACCAGCAGCAACATTTCTCAATCCTTCACTAATAATCGATTGTGCCAATACTGTAGCGGTTGTCGTCCCATCACCTGCAATATCTGAGGTTTTTGATGCAACCTCTTTTACCATCTGGGCACCCACATTTTCCAATTTGTCTTCTAAATCAATTTCTTTGGCAACTGTCACACCATCTTTAGTGATGGTTGGTGCGCCAAATTTCTTTTCAATCACTACATTCCGTCCCTTGGGTCCCAGTGTGACTTTTACAGCATTTGCTAAAGTGTCAACACCTTTTTTCAGGGCATTCCGAGCTACGGAATCATAGGAAATTTCTTTCGCCATTTGTTTGTTCTCCTTTTAAATTATTGCGAGGATGTCGCTTTCGCGCATGATCATGTAATCTTTGCCATCAATGGTAATATCCGAACCGGAATATTTTCCAAACAGTATCTTGTCCTTTGTTTTTACAGTCAATTTAACAAGCGTACCCGCATCAGATGTTTTACCAGGTCCAACAGCAACTACAGTCCCCTGCTGGGGTTTTTCCTGTGCTGTATCAGGTAGAATAATACCACCGGAGGATACTTCCTCCGCCGGGGCAGCTTCTACCACAACACGATCAGACAGTGGTTTTATACTTAAAGCCATTTAATTTCTCTCCTTAATATTAATTATTTTATTATTTTTCTGCCAAATGCAGCGCGGAAGTTATAATACAAAAGTTAAAAGAAAAAGGAAATTTAGCACTTTCATCGCGAGTGTGCTAAAAAAGAAGTATAGAAGTATAAAAAAGAGGAATTAATCCCCTGTACTCCCAAATCCTCCTGTTCCCCTGCTGGTATCAGATAACTGATCTACTAATGAAAAATGTATGGGTGAACCATTCATTGCTACCAGTTGAAACAAACGCTGTTTAGGTTTAGCCGTGAAAGGTTCAGACTTGATATTATCTACAGCAGCAATGATTTCTCCCCGGTAACCGGGGTCGATCAATCCAATGGAATTTGAGAGGCGCAGCGGTGTTTTCGCAATGCTAGAGCGAGGCATGAGCAGATACGGTAAATTTCCTTCATTTTCACAGGCAATTTGGAGATGTATTTTAGCTGTCTCACCCTGACAAATTGTTTGTTCATATATAACAAACAAATCCAAGCCCGCATCCCCATCATGAAATGTCCCATGATTTTCATATAAAGATTTGACTTCCAAAGAAAAGGGTTTGATTTTCAAATTCATTGCGTACTTCCTTGATATAATTGATAAGCCGTTAGCAACCACCCTAAAATAAATGAAACTCCTCCGATTGGAGCTATTGCACCTAACCATTTAATTCCTGTAATCGAGAGAACATATAAACTTCCAGAAAAAAGAATGATGCCTGCGAGAAACAATATACATGGAATGTGATAGGAGACAGTGGAAAACTGGAATGCACTTAAACTGACTATCATCATACCTAAAGCGTGATAGAAATGATATTTGACCCCTGTTTCAAATACAGTTAAATATTCTGCTGTAATTTTTTCTTTTAAACTGTGAGCTCCAAAGGCACCAATAATTACGGCAAAAGACATAAGAACCGCACCTGTTATCATCCATTTATTCATTTTTTACTCCTGTTAACCTCCTACTAATTTTTTTATATCGCTGCCTGCAGGATTTTGAAAAACTCTCAGATCAAATTCAGGTATAACCGCCAGCAGGTGATCAAAAATATCTGCCTGAACAGACTCATATTTAATCCAATCCGTATCATTTGTAAATACATAAATTTCAATGGGCAGACCTTTTTCTGTAGGATGAAGCTGTCTGACTAAAAACGTCATGGTGCGATGAATATCCTTGTGATTATGTAGATAGGACTTTATGTAAGCTCTGAATGTTCCGATATTTGTGAGTCTCCTGCCATTGATCAATTCTTTCAGATTGGCATTGGATTGTTGATTCGTTTCATCCACATCTGCTATTTTTGAATTTAAATAAGTTTGGATGATATCAAATTTTTCAAATCGCCGTAGCAATACTTCATCGCAAAACCGGATGGACGACACATCAATGTATATAGCCCGTTTAATTCTTCGTCCGCCACTATCAGTCATTCCCCGCCAGTTTTTAAAAGATGAATCAATTAATTTATGAGTAGGAATAACAGTAATGGTTTTATCCCAATTCTGAATTTTCACGGTATGGAGAGCAATATCCACTACATCACCATCAGCTCCAAATTGTGGTGCTTCCACCCAATCCCCAATTTTAAATAAATCATTTGAATTTATCTGTACCGTAGCCACAAAAGATAAAATTGTGTCTTTAAATACTACCATTAAAACGGCCGTCAATGCGCCAATTCCGCTCAGCAAATAAATTGGAGACTGACCGGTTAGAACAGTCACAACACCCAATACTCCGATAAATCCTAAAATTAATTTAACAACCTGAATATAACCTTTGATGTGCATTCGTTTTGAAAACCTGCTTTTTCCATAAACCTCTCCGAATGCAGTCAACAAGGTTTGAATAGATATGAGCAAGATGATAACAAAAAGTGAATTTAATATCCGGTGAATTAAGACAGAATATTGTGGAAAGGTTGATTCTAGGTTATAGAGGATCAACAATGGTACTAAATAAATTAATCGATTGAAAAAACCACTTTCTAAAAATATATCATCTAAATTCGTTTTGGTTTTTAAAAACCATGAATTCAATGGTTTTAAAATGATTAATTTGGCAATCAAAAAAGAAAGATAACTCCCCAGGATTATCAGTCCAATGTGAAAGAATACAATCTGTTTAATGATGGATATAAATTCCAAAGGAGGTAATAAAGGTTAAAATTTAGCTGAAATACACATCAAAATTAACGGGGTTTAAACATATTTCTATACAGAAATATGGATTCATTATTTTTAAATATTTCAAATTATCTTTTCAGGGTTTTGCAATCCACTCTGCATTATAAATATCCACGAATGCAGGAGGTATTTTATCCGCATCCTTTTCACCTGCTAGAGTAAAGTAAAATCCCACGTAACTGGTATCAGGACTAAATTCTCTACTGTTTAATTCAGTTTTTCCATACCGTTTTCCTATTGCAACCATTTCAAATTCAGTAAATTTTTCTTGATTCAAATCAAACATTGCATTTCCCATCAGTTGTATTTTCATCCCGTGATTAAGTGAGTAGGATGGCGTCCAATCATTTTGACCCAGTAACCATTCTCCTTCTGCCCTTGCATCTGAATAACCAAGGATTTTGAGTTTTAGTACTGATTCCTGCAGATCAGTTACAGTCAATGAAATTTCAGCATGTTTTAATTCCTGAGGTGCAAAAGGCAGGGTTTGCCCTCTAACGTTATCAACCAAATGATAACAGAATAGACGATTCTTAATCAATTCCGGAACAAAGTAAACCATTCCCACTTTGGCTTGTGTAGGTAACCAACTGGCTACTTCTGTTACATGAAACCATACATGATCCATATTCCTACGTTCGCTCCTTTCAACTAAGTTGGGAGAGTTAGAAATTAAATCTGAATTTACAGTTGTTAAAACCAAACCATGTTCCGGAAAACTATTCTCCCATCTATGTGTTACTTTAATCTTTGGCATGTGATGCCCTTGTCTGTTTTTTATAGGGAGAGCTTCCCACTTTTTTAATCCATCATCAATGGTTTTCAAAACTTCCTCAGGATTCAAGGTGTTGATGGAACTCAAAAAAGTACCGTCAGCACTGCATACATAAATTCCCTGCCGTGTTGCACCCTCTCCACGATAATGCCCTTGGTTTGCCATCTCTTGAAAGATAAGGGCATCAGGATCCTTGCTCCTCTGTAATCGCCACACCTCATCAGCTGCTGGAATAAATTTTTCGGATATCTCTATGAGCCTTGGGTCCGTCCAAACAGACATCCTGCCCGCTGTACCATTATTTCATGTACAGCCCAACGGATGACCATTCATGACCCATAATAGGAGAGGTTTCTCTTCTATCTTGGCATGGTTTATACCATCAAGAAAAGAGCTCCTCCATGGGATTAAATTCCATGCTACTTCCTTTTTTGAAGGTTTAATATAATCTCTCCACATTTCGTAATTGTGTTCCGAAAGCGTGAAGGGTTCTTTTTTTTCACAAGCATAAAAAATTAGCAGCAAAACTAAAAATAGATTGAATTTCACCCCAGCCACAACTGCCTATCTAAATTTCTACCCTGAAAAGTTTCGCTCAAATAGTAGACTTTAGCTTCTATAAGAAAGGCATCAAATCTCATAATTACACTGTCTAAGATTTCTCCAAGTATTTAGGAACAAGAAATGATATTCTTTAACATAAGATATGGAATAAGAAGATATAAAATAGAATCACGTATCAAATAAAATAGAAAGAATGCTAATACAAATGTCCAACCTTTTTTCTTTAAAAGCAATTTGTATCCTCCCTCTCTGCGAATTTCTCCCCATTCCTGAATAAATTTCGGTTTATAATATGACATCTTTATCCTTTTATTTCTTCCTTCTCAGGAAGATGTTTTTGTTCTTCTTCATATTGTTTAATTAAAGTTTTCAGGGAATCCATTGCCTGAACTTCTTTGACTTTTCCTAAATTTTTGCCCTTATAATAAAGGTGTCCCGCACCATTCCCAAAAGCAATTCCTATATCCGTGTGGGTTGCTTCTCCAGGACCATTCACCGCACATCCCATTAGTGCAATAGACATTGGGGTTTTCACATTTTTTAATTCCTCCTCCATTTCGCCGGCAATTTTAAATAAATCCACCTCAAGTCTTCCACATGTTGGACAAGCAACAATTGTAGCACCACGGGAAGCAAGCCCCAGAGATTTTAAAATCTCATAACCCACATGGACTTCTTCTACCGGATCATCGGTTAAACAAACTCGAATTGTATCGCCAATCCCCTCCAACAATAAAGATCCTATCCCAAGGGCAGATTTAATGGATCCTGAGCGGGTTGGGCCTGCTTCAGTCACGCCAAGATGGAGAGGATACTCAAACTGTTTAGCAAACAGTTTATATGAAGCAATCATGAGATTTACATCGGAAGCTTTTAGGGACACAATAATATCATTAAAATCATATTCATTACAAATTCTGATATGGCGAGCAGCACTTTCAACCATGGCTTCTGGTGTAGGATATCCATATTTTTCTATAAGATCTTTTTCCAGACTGCCAGCATTTACACCAATTCTGATGGGTAGTTTAGCACTTTTAACTTTTTCGAGTACTTCCTTTACCCTCAATTTTCCACCAATATTTCCAGGATTGATCCGAATTTTATCAGCACCAGCATCCACAGCAGCCAATGCCATCCGGTAATTAAAATGGATGTCTGCAACTAAAGGAACCGTCATTCGCTTTTTTATTTCAGGCAGCACTTTAGCAGCTTTTTTATCGGGAACTGTAATTCTGATGATCTGGCATCCAGACTCCTCAAGCCTTTCAACCTCCTTCATCGTAGAACTCAGATCATGAGTTTTTGTCGTTGTCATAGACTGAACAGGAATAGGTTCACCTCCACCGATAGGAACATCCCCTACCATCACTTTTCTGGTCAATCTTCGAATAATTGTCTCATCCATATTGAGAATTTACATCAGGTTATTTTGAGTTTATCTCACAAAATAAAGTGAAATATTATGTTTAATCAATTTTATTCATATCTATTCTTTAAATAATTATTTGCTTCATCAGCAGCTGAGGAATAATTATCTAATTTTACACATTTTTTATAGGAAAGAACGGCTTTTTCTCTATCATATTTTAAATCGTGCAATTTACCCTTTAATAG
>CAZOUJ010000065.1:6004-8133 GCA_964582955.1 uncultured bacterium | reverse complement strand
CCAGACTGCTCTACCCCGCGATCAATTTATTAAAACTCCAAAAAAACGCCGGGAAAGTTAGGGAATTCACATTCTCAAAGCAATACTACTTCACAATTATTTTTGTATACACAGCAAGATGGTCCGAATAGCCCCCTAAGAGGCGATTTCCTGCCCAAAACCGAAATGGGTAATGTGCATATTTTCCTTTCTGCTGGCGGTATTTTGGCTTATCGTGAATATGTGCAGAGTAAGATTCTACGGTTAACCCTTTGGAATCCAGCAAACCCGGACTGATCAGGATCTGGTCATAAAATAAGTCATCTCCTCGGTAAACATAGGTTCCCGTTTTTTCTTTTCCCAGATGTTGTGACATTAAATTAAAGAAATTATAAGAAGGATATTTTGCAGTCTCATATGTTAGGGTGGAGTTTAGAACTCCAAGAACATTCACATCTGTGGGATCCTCATTCAGATCTCCCATAACAATAATTTCAGCCCGCGGATCATTGTCTAATATTTTTTCAACGTTGTTTTTCAGTATAGCTGCAGTCTTTGCCCGTTTGGGGATTGCCTTAGATTTCCCTCCATAATTTGATGGCCAGTGATTCACAAAAATATGGATATCATTTCCTGATATTCTTCCTTTGACATATAGAATGTCTCGTGTTATACTTCCCTTATTCAGGGGGATATTGATGGGAGAGGATTCCAAAATATCAATTATTTCAGGATCATAAAATAATACATTATCAATCCCTCGTTTATCCGGAGAATCATAGTGGATAATTTGGTAATGCTGATCCTTTAATTCGGTATTCAGCAATTCACAAATCTTCCTGTTTTCCACCTCACACAATCCAAAAATATCCGCATCAATTTCCTCAATTATTTCTTTAAGGTGATCAATCTTCAGGTCCAAAATTTCTTGAGTACATGATTTTTTCCCTCCGATTGCAAATTCATCATCATTGGTAAAAGGGTCATTTTCCAAATCAAACAGATTCTCTACATTCCAAAATGCAACTTTTATTTCTTTGTTTTTTCCTTTAGAGCAGTTGAGGGGAAAAATGATCATTCCAATTATTAAAAAATAGTAAAACTGTTTTTGCATAAAATCTTTCATATATAATGAAACTTATTATTGGTTCATTCGTTATTTCTAACTAGAAGGGGCGGAGTTGGTACATACCAAATTACATTACCCACCTAAGACCTCCTATGGTTGGCTGTTTCGCCCCTTTTTTCAATGCTAACCTATCCTTGACTGGCTGTGATTTCAGATATTTCCTTTTTAAACGTGTCAATTCCTTCATCTTTTACTTTTATAGCCCAGTGACTGGTATTATGGGAGTGATCTTCTTGTACTTCCCATTCATGACTTCAGCAGCAGATTATTTGATATGGAATTTCCTGCAGTTCCGGAAGGTTCTCCCGCATTCAAACTGTTCTCATTAAAATTTCCTTCATCATAAAACCTGTAGGAACAACAAATATACTTTGCTTTGGGATGCTGTTTCCTAGAGCGTTTTAAAAATCTATCTGCTTTTTCTTTTTTGGTTACCAGGTACAGAATTCCAATAAACCTTAATCATTTATCTTTGTGAATTGCATTGCTTGTTTCTTTAGTAACATAGATCATTTTCTTCTGAATGAAAATCGCAATGGAATGCCCTCAAATGGATATGTTTCCCTAAACCTGTTTTCGAGAAATCGTTTATAGTCCACAGGAATTTGTTTTGGATAATTACAATAAAAAACAAAAGTGGGAGGATGTGTGTGTATTTGGGTCACAAATTTGATTCGAATTAGTCGGCCGGATTTGGTGACAGGCTGAGATTGAGAATTGATTTTCCCCATCCAATTGTTCAAATCCTTTGTCTTAATTTTTTCTTTACCATTAGAAAAGACGTTCCATGCCAAATCCATAATTTTTGAAATTCTCTGTTTGGTCAATGCAGAAATAAACAGCATGGGATAACGTTGTAGTGCAGGGAAAGTGGATATCATATCTTTTTTAAAATTATCCAATGTTTTTGAGTCTTTATGCACCAAGTCCCATTTATTAATGAGCAAAATGAGGCCTTTCCCATTTTGGATCACATGGTCTGCAATAGATTTATCCTGTCGACCGAATGATTTTTCTGCAT
>CAZOUJ010000065.1:1452-5994 GCA_964582955.1 uncultured bacterium | reverse complement strand
AATTGAAAGCCATAATCATCCATCTTACATTGAGCCTTACCAAGGAGCTGCTACTGGTGTTGGTGGAATATTAAGAGATGTCTTTACAATGGGAGCCAGACCAATCGCCACATTAAATTCCATCCATTTTGGATCACATAATCTGCTATGGATTTATCCTGACGACCGAATGATTTTTCTGCATCAATCATTACCATTACAACATCTGCCCGACTGATAGCCTGATGGGTGCGAACATTGCTGTAATATTCAATATCATCATTTAATTTGGATTTTTTTCTCAGTCCGGCCGTATCAATTAATATTATTTCTTGGCCGTACCACCGAAGGGATGTATCTATTGAGTCCCGTGTTGTTCCGGGAACAGGTGTTACAATGGTCTGTTCTTTTTGAAGAAGAGCATTTGTTAAGGATGATTTTCCAACGTTTGGCATTCCAACGATGGCAAGCCGCAGAGATAGGTCTTCCTCGGTTACAGGAAGGTCCGGCATACCAACATTGTCCACAACAGTATCCAATAGATCCCCAACTAATCGTCCCGTAAGAGCCGAGATTGGAAGCACCTGATCTATTCCCAGTTCATAGTACAAAAATGTTTGTTCATCCTGTTTTAGTGAGTCACATTTGTTTACAACTAAAATAACCGGTTTATTTGATTCTCGGACAAATTGAGCCAGTGCATGATCTGAGGAAGAAGGTTCTTCTCTGCCATTGACCATGAACAGGATCATGTCTGCTTCTCCCACAGCTAATTGAGCCTGTTTCCTTACGGAGGAATTGAACCTATCAATATCAGTGGGGATGTATCCACCGGTATCAATGAATGTGATTTCTCTTCCTACCCATTCCACTTGTCCGTAGTTTCTGTCCCGGGTGATTCCTTCCTCAGATCCTACGATCGCTTTTCTTTTTTTCATCAAGCGATTAAAGAGGGTGGATTTACCCACATTGGGTTTTCCGACAATTGCAATTATGGGATTATGTTTCATTTAATGTGTCCCTATCAAGTGAAATTTACAGCCAAATGATTACTTTGAAACGACACAAAAAAACCACTGTAATAGGTAATTTTCTCACTAAATTTCAGTTATGGAAGAACAAAAAATAAGGCTAAGCACACTGAGCCACGGCTCTGGCTGAGCATGCAAAATAGGGTCTGATGACCTTGCCCAGGTTCTGGGCAACCTGAATTTGAAACAGGATAATCGTGTTCTCATCGGTTTTCAAGAAGCGGATGATGCCGCCGTAGTGCGCCTTGATGGTGACAGATATTTAGTTCAGACAGTTGATTTTTTCACACCGATCGTAGATGATCCATACCAGTTTGGACAAATTGCTGCAGCAAATTCACTGTCTGATATTTATGCCATGGGAGGCCGGCCGCTATTTGCATTAAATATTGTTGGCTTTCCCATTTATGAATTGCCCAAATCAGTTTTAACAGAAATTCTTCAGGGGGGAGCCGATAAGGCAGAAGAAGCGGGAATAACCATAGTCGGAGGGCACTCTATTAATGATAAAGAACCGAAATATGGATTGGTGGTGACAGGGGAGGTCAATAAAAATCAATTTATCCGAAATGATACTGCAAAAGAAGGGGATGCCTTAGTTCTCACAAAACCAATTGGTACGGGAATTATTACCACTGCAATTAAAAAAGGAAAGGCTGATAAAAATATTATCAATGATGCTTTACAAGTTATGGTTACTTTAAATAAATCTGCTGCTGAAGTCATGAATGGTTTGGAAGTTCACGCAGCGACAGATGTTACTGGATATGGATTGTTGGGACATTTATCTGAAATGTGTAGGGGGAGCAATGTATCTGCAGAAATTTACAGTTCAGATATTCCCCTTATAAATGGTACTACAGAGCTTGCGGAAAGGGCATTTATTCCGGGAGGAACCAAACGAAATTTTAAGACGAGTGAAAAGTATACTGCATTTTCTGAATCAATGTCTGAAATAGAAAAGATTTTACTTGCCGATGCTCAAACATCTGGCGGATTACTTATATCTTTGTCCGAGAACCAGGCCAATGAGTTTTTAAATAGGTTCAGAGACGAAACTGGTATGGAAGCAACCATTATTGGAAAAATATTCGAAAAGGGGAAAAACACTATAACTGTTCATTCTTGATTTTTAATGATATAATTTCTGCCAATAACATAGTTTACATCATCTAGTTGGGTAAGGAACAGCAATAGTATTTAATTTTTATTCAGAACAAGGAATATCTCAATGATATTTTCTTTTTTTATAAAAAATATGGTGGACACATTTTATAAATATATAAAAATATATATGTATAAATTTTAAATTGACGGATATCATTTATTGATCAAATCATAGTTTTATGTATCGTAATTAATGTCTGCTTTATTAAATATCTTAGCTGAAAAAATTCCAAAATGGCGGGAAGAAGCTTTAGAATTGATCCATGACAAAGGAGATGCAGTGGTCAGTGAAGTTTCAGTATCTCATGCCTATGCTGGTATGCGGGGAATAAAGGGGTTAATTTGTGATACATCCTCTGTTTCAGCAGAAAAGGGACTCGTCATTAGGGGGAGACCATTACTGGATATCAAACATATACTACCGGAAGAAGTGTTTTTTCTGCTGGTCACCGGTGATATGCCAGGCAAAGAAGACCTGGAGGATCTACAACACCAATTACATCAAAATAATCAGGTTCCTGAGCACATTTGGAATGTATTGAGGTCCATGCCGGAAGATTCACATCCTATGACCATGCTTAATGTTTCCATTTTAGCTCTTCAGGGTGAATCAAAATTCCAAAATAAATATTTTGAAGGGATTCGTAAACAGGATTATTGGAAGTCCTATTTGGATGATGGAATTTCCCTTATTGCGAAAATTCCAACTTTGGCAGCAGGCATTTACCGCATGAGATTTGGGAAGGGTGATCCTGTTCCACCAGATAATTCTCTGGATTGGGGAGCCAACTATGGTCATATGCTGGGATTATCTGATGATGATAAGTGTATCAAAAGACTCATGAGATTGTATCTTACTTTACACTGTGATCATGAAGGAGGCAATGCAAGCACCTTTACATCATTGGTTGTTTCTTCCACTCTGTCTGATATTTATTATTCCGTCGCTGCAGGGTTAAATGCACTTGCCGGACCACTGCATGGGAGAGCAAATCAGGAATGCCTGAGATTTGTTTTGGAAATTAAAGATCACTTTGGCTCAACTCCCGCTACAGGGGTGTTAAGAGATTTCTGTGAAAACTGGTTGAAACAGGGTAAAGTTCTCCCTGGCTATGGACACGCAGTTCTCAGGTGCCCGGATCCTCGTTTTACTGGTTTTATGGAGTTTGGGGAAACATATATTCAGGATGATCCAGTATTCGATATTGTTAAAATGTTGTTTGAGGATGTGCCTGATGTATTATTAAAACATGGAAAAGCAAAAAATCCATGGCCAAATGTGGATGCCGCTTCCGGGGCCCTTCTTTACCATTTTGGAATTTCGGAGTTCAATTATTATACGGTTCCGTTTAGTGTGTCCAGAACCCTTGGACTGGTAGCACAAATGGTTCTGAACAGAGCACTGGTTTTGCCTTTGATTCGTCCAAAATCCATAACCGCAAATTGGATTAAGGCTAATGTTGATAAAGAGAACCATGCTTAATATCAAATTATAAGGAGTTTTTATGAGTAGGAAAAAACTTGCTCTCATCGGCGGCGGGCAAATTGGAGGTAACCTAGCTCTACTTGCAGTTCAAAAAGAACTGGGAGATGTCATTATTTTTGATATTCCAAAAGCGGAAGGAATGGTTCAGGGGAAAGCACTGGACATTATGCAACTGCGCCCTCACGATGGGTACGATGCTGAAATTATAGGGACATCAGATTGGAATGATGTGAACGATGCAGATGTATTTATCATTACGGCGGGTATTCCAAGAAAACCGGGAATGAACCGAGAAGATCTACTGGGAATCAATCTGGGAATCATAAAAGATGTTGCAGAAAATATTAAAAAACAGGCTCCTAATTCTTTTGTCATTGTCATTTCAAATCCGCTGGATGCAATGGTGTACGTTTTTCATAGAGTTTCCGGTTTTTCAAAAAATAAGGTGGTTGGTATGGCGGGTGCTCTTGATAGTGCACGTTTCCGAACATTCATAGCAATGGAGACAGGATGTTCTGTACAAGATGTTACGTGCATGGTCTTGGGAGGTCATGGTGATACAATGGTTCCCATTACAAGGTTAGCAACTGTTGGAGGTGTGCCCGTATCTGATTTGATTTCCCCGGAGAGATTAGCGGAAATAGAGCATAGAACACGGTTTGCGGGCGGTGAAATTGTAAAGCTATTTGGAAACGGATCTGCATTTTATGCTCCGGCCCAATCTGCAATTGAAATAGCTGAATCTTATCTGCGAGATAAAAAACGTGTGGTCCCTTGTGCATCATTGTGTGAAGGGGAGTTTGGTATTGATGGCTATTTTATAGGTGTTCCATCAGTCATTGGTTCTGGAGGTGTTGAGCGCATTCTTGAGTTCGAATT
>CAZOUJ010000065.1:0-1442 GCA_964582955.1 uncultured bacterium | reverse complement strand
AAAAAGAAGCATTGAACAATACTTTGACAGCAGTAAAAAAGACAGTGAGAGAGGCAGGTCTCTAGAAAACTTTTTCACTGAAAATCTTCTAATTAACATATAATCCATTTAAAATTAAAAATGTTATGACAATCCAAATTTTCCATATATATTAATACGATTAAAATAGTCCTATATATGTTAAAATTAACAAGAAAAGTCGAGTATGCCCTCATTGCATTGAGATATATGCAGCGGAACAGAGAGGGAAATTGTGCCAGTGCAAAGGAGATATCCAACCTGTACAACATTCCGTTATCGCTACTGTCAAAAATTTTGCAAAATCTCAGTAGAGCTAATATCATTCAGGCTATTCAGGGTCCACACGGTGGATATTTATTAAATGCGAATCCTGAAAAGTTATCCATGACAAAATTGATAAATATCCTTGAAGGGCCTCTAGGAATTATTGACTGTTCCATTGATTCGGAATGTACTCAATTAGATACCTGTAACATAAAAACGCCCATTACCAAAGTAAATAATGCCATAATCAGTTTATTGAACAATATTACCCTTGCAGATATTTCGGAAAAACTCCCTTCAGGTTTGAAAGCTTGAAATTATGAACCAAACACAGGACATATTAGATAAAAGAATTCAACAGGATTACCAGTACGGTTTTATAACTGATATAGAGCAGGACACACTGCCCCCAGGTTTAAATGAGGAAGTTATCCGGCATATCTCCCAGAAGAAAAATGAACCTGAATGGCTGCTTAAGTGGAGGCTTAAATCTTATGAGGTATGGCAGAAAATGGCAGAACCATCCTGGGCCAATATTAAATATCCAACTGTAGATTTTCAGGACATCATTTATTATGCGGCTCCCAAAAAGAAAAAAGAACTTAAAAGTTTGGACGAGGTGGACCCACAACTCTTGGAAACATACAATAAACTTGGGATTCCTCTGGAAGAACAGAAAATGCTGGCAGGGGTTGCTGTGGATGCTGTATTTGATAGTGTCTCGGTTACAACTACATTTAAAAAAGAACTATCATCCCATGGAATCATTTTTTGTTCCTTTTCAGAAGCCGTTCAATCACATCCGGAGCTGATTAGGAAATATTTAGGGAGTGTTGTGCCTCATACTGATAATTTTTATGCAGCTCTTAACTCTGCCGTGTTCAGTGATGGATCTTTTGTATATATTCCGAAAGGAGTTCGCTGCCCAATGGAGCTGTCCACTTATTTCAGGATCAATGCAGCGAAAACGGGACAATTTGAACGAACTCTGATAATTGCTGATGAGGGCAGTCAGGTAAGTTATTTGGAAGGAAGTACCGCTCCCATGCGAGATGAAAATCAGCTCCATGCTGCTGTTGTTGAACTTGTGGCTCATGATGATGCAGAGATAAAATATTCAACAGTTCAAAACTGGTATCCCGGAGATGAAAATGGCA
>CAZOUJ010000064.1:2907-8239 GCA_964582955.1 uncultured bacterium | reverse complement strand
TCCAAGCCTATTAGCTCTTTCAGCAAACCCTTCATCTAAAACAACTTTCAAGGCAGCTATTGCAACCTTACAAGCAATTAGGTTACTTCCAAATGTAGAACCATGTTCACCTGGTTTTATACACAGCATAACATCATCATCTGCAAGCACAGCTGAAACTGGAAAAACTCCACCTGAAATAGCTTTGCCAAGAATTAAGACATCTGGTTTCACTCAGACTTATAAAAGAATGGATCAGAATTCAAATCCATTATCTGATTACAGGATTCTCCATTAACTAAAAATATTCACTAATACTGCTGTCACTCCGTTAATCACAAACTGAACAGCAATGACCATGAGGAGAATTCCCATTATTCGCTGAATGATTCGCAGTCCTATTGTTCCAAAACGAGCAGATAGTTTATTTGCACCTCTAAAAACAAAAAAAGTTAAAATCATGGTAAACATGATTGTGAAAATTAATATTCCGTAGTCCATAACATTCTGAGCTTCACCGGATAATATCATAGAAGCAGTTATTGCCCCAGGTCCAGCAATTACAGGAATTCCGATTGGACTCACTGCAATATCATCACTCTCCATACTTTCTTCTGTTTCTTTCGGAGTAGATCTTCCACGGGAAATCTTGGCATCTAGCATTCGAAGACCCGTTCGAAAGAAAATAATTCCTCCCATAATACGGAATGCCTCAATAGTCAGGGAATAAAATTTAAAAATGTAAGTTCCCACCAATGCAAAAATAATGAGAATCAAAGTAGCTGTAAGGGTTCCTTTCTTTGCAATGCTTATTCTATCATTCGGTTCAAATCTTTCAGTTAATATCAAGAACAGTGGTGCCATTCCCAGTGGATTAATTAACGAAATTAATGTTGAAAGACAGATGAAAAGATATTCTAAAGAATCGAAGGAAATCACATGCGTTCGGGAGTAGAAATTCCTAATATTATTAAGCCATTAGCCAATACGAGTTTTACTGCACAGATAAGATTAAGTCGGGAATTTGTAAGTGATTTATCTTCACAAACAACACGGCAAGTTGCATAAAATTTATGATATTTCCCTGCCAGCGATTGTAAATAATTTGCAACGGTTTGTGGTTCTAGCGATTCTAAAACGTTTAACATAATTTCAGGAAATTGATAAAGAGATTTAATCAGGTCAATTTCTGTGGGGTTATCCAACAGTCTTACATTGAAATTATCTTTCAGTATATATCCACTCTTTTCCGCATACCTTAGCACATTACAAATTCGTGCATGGGCATATTGTAAATAAAATACAGGATTTTTTTCAGATTGATCGGTCGCCAGATCTAGGTCAAAATTCAAATGACTGTTCATACTGCGCATAATGAAAAAATATCGTACAACATCTAATCCCAATTGATCAATCAATTCTTGAAGAGTGATGAACTCTGCTTTCCGTGTTGACATTTTAACTTTTTCCCCGCCCCGAATCAATGTTACAAATTGATGAATACAGACTTTTATAAATGACAAATCGTAATCTAATGCTTCCAAAGCAGCAAGAATGTCAGGAAATGTATCAACATGGTCTGCCCCAAAGATATCAATAATGAGATTGTAATTTCTTTCAAACTTATTTCTGTGATAAGCCGTATCGGGTAGTCTGTATGTAGGTTCCCCAGTATTTTTAATATAGACACGATCCTGAGTTTTTCCGCATTCCGTTGCCTTGAACCATGTAGCCCCGTCTTTTTGATAAATTAGGTTTAAAGCATTTAAATCCTCAAGGGTCTTTTCAATCGCACCGGATTCATAAAAGGATTTTTCATTGATGAAAGAGTCATGGTGAATTCCGATGCATAAGAGGGTTTGTTTAATATCCTGGAATATGGACTCTTCCGCTTCTTTCCTAAAAACAGGATTATCTGCCTTGAGGTTTTTCCCGTGACTATGAAGGATATTTTTCGCGATTTCTTGAATATATTTTCCCTTATATCCATCTTCAGGGAATTCCACTTCACATTTGATCTCCTGAAAATACCGGGCTGAAACGGAATCGGACAACATTCTCATTTGACGTCCGGCATCATTATAATAGTACTCCCGTGTCACATCATATTCATGCCACTCAAGGATATTTGCAATTGTATCTCCGAGTACAGCCTGTCTCCCATGTCCTACGGTCAATGGTCCAGTGGGATTTGCTGATACAAACTCAACATTTGCAGTTTGATTAATTCCAATGGAGGATTTCCCAAAATTATTTCCTTGAGACAGAATTGTCGATAAAAATGATTGGTAAAATTTCAAGGATACAAAAAAATTTATAAAACCGGGGGGAGTAACATTGGTACTTGATATCCATTCCGGAATTAAAACTAAGTTATCATTGATGCTTTGTGCTAACTGAATCGGATTCTTCTTGATTTCCTTTGCCAAAACAAGAGCCACATTACAAGAGAAGTCTCCAAATTCCAAATTTTTTGGAGGTTCAATGGATATTGATTTATTAGGAAGGTCTAAGGAAAAAAGAGCTTTAGATATTGCTTCAGACAGATGTGCTTTCAAGTTCATCTGTTATTCTCCAATTTGGAGCATCTGCCCATAGTTTTTCAAGGGAATAATACTCTCTTTCACTTGTTCGAAAAATATGAATAACAACATCCACATAATCAAGTAAAATCCAGTAACGATGTTCATATCCTTCGATTTTCCATGGTTTATGAGGTGTGCCTTTTCTCACTGCATCTGCAATAGCTTTAACTTGAATATCTGTATCGGCTGAACAGATCATAAAGTAATCTGTGATACTGGTTAATTTGCGAACATCAATAGCTTGAACATACTCTGCCTTTTTTGAAAGGACCAGTTGACCTGCAAGGTCTAATAACTCCTGGGAATTCAATCTAAAATAAATAAATCAGTTTTGATTTTGCCAAAATTCCATGACCGGTTTTATGGTAGCATAATCGCTTCCAATAATCACAGTTAGGTCAAACTCTGAACTGGAATTAGGTTTATTCAAAATGTGATTTTCATCTTGTGCATCAAATCCTAATAAAGAAGATACTTTATCAAGAATTTGGACATTCCCGGTTCTTGTGATGATAAGAGTATGAGTGTAATTGTAATGGTCAGCATCATCTGATTTCAACACATCAATATGATGTTCCCTAAGGAATCGTGAGAATTTACCCGCCATACCTTGTATACCACATCCGTTTAATACTTCTACTAGAGATTCATTGATAGGGTTATTTTCATAGATGGTGGATAATGGAGGAGGATCTGATGTGGGAGGAAAAGATATTTCAAAAGAGTTCCCGTTATGTATCTCTTTAGTTGAAAATGAATAAATAAAGACTCCGATAAATACAGTCAGGATAAAGATCAAAGAGTTTAGGAAGATATTCTTAACAGAATTATCTTGCGAAATTTTTGATTTAACTTTTTTAAGATTCCGGGAAGATTTCTGTCCGAAAAATGGAAACATTCGTGATTTAGTTAATTTGATTCAGTGAAAATGGAGAAAATGATTTATTGAAAACAAGTGGGAAATTTTGAACAGAGAATTGGATTATAGAATTTTTTGATGGTTTATATGAGAGATTGATATCGTACCCAATTTCACCTTGCTGTCCCATAGTCCCAGGAACTTGGAATAGTGTAAATTTTGAATGGAGTAACAGATTTGGTTTGAGCAAATATGATAAGGAATTTGTATAACTACTAGTATTAAATGTTTTGCCTCCAATACTATTGACGCTGAAGTTAATACCATGATTCATTTGGAACCGAGAGGGAGAAAATAGCGTAGGTGATGAGGAATTTTCTAAACCCAACGGAGGAAAGGCATTCACGTGCGATAGGTCTTTTTTAAATTGACTGAAGGCTAGACTGCAGGTCAACAGAAAAAGGCAGATTTGAAATAAAATTCGTCTCATATTCGAAAGATAAAATACAATAAATTATGAAAAGGGGGAAATTGAAACATTTCATTTATAATTTTTCTTCAATAATTCCACCACCTAAACATTGTTCTTCCGAGAAAAACACAATGGATTGTCCAGGTGCAATAGCGAACTGTTCTCTATCAAAAGTCACAACACATGTGTTATCTTCTTCATAATTGATGGTGCAGGATTGATCTTCCTGACGGTGACGAATCTTTGCGGTAACATATTTCCCTTCTTCTAGTGGACATCCTCCAATCCAGTGTAACTGTCCTGCACGGAGTTTTTGGGAATAAAGGAGGGGATGGTCATGTCCCTGTACAATAACCAAATTATTGTTGTCTATGTCTTTTTCCATCACATACCAGGGAGATTCCTTATTCCCATATCCTCCTCCGATTCCGATACCTTTTCTTTGTCCTATGGTATAGAACATAAGCCCATTGTGTTGTCCGATAATATCTCCTTCACGGGTGACAATATTACCGGGATTATCAGGAATGAATTTTCGCAGAAATTGTTGAAAATTTCTTTCTCCGATAAAACAAATACCTGTACTGTCTTTCTTTTTTGAAGTAACTAACCCGGAATCAGAAGCTAATTTCCGAACTTCTGATTTTTTAAAATCACCCAAAGGGAAAAGGGAATGAGAAAGGGCATTCTGGTTCAATGGATAGAGAAAATAACTTTGATCTTTTTGCCTGTCAGTCCCTTTGTACAGTGCATAATTTCCGTTGGAACGTTTGACTTTTGCGTAATGTCCAGTGGCAATAAAATCAGCATCTAGGGATAAAGCATAATCTAAAAACAGTTTAAACTTAATTTCCTGATTACAAAGAATATCTGGATTTGGGGTGCGTCCTAATTTTTCCTCTTCCAAAAAATGTGAAAACACAAGCGACTGATACTCTTCCGTGAAATTAATAGTATGCAAGGGGAGATTTAGGGTGTTGCACACTTGTAATGCATCACGATAATCTTTTTCTGCTGAACAAAATTTACTATCCTCATCCCAATTTTTCATAAAGATGCACTCAACTTCAAAACCTTGGTCTTTTAAAAGAAGGGCAACAACGGAACTGTCCACACCACCGCTCATTCCAACAATAATTCGCTTACCCATTGTAACGTTTTCCCCCAACAATTTCTGAGATTGCTTTGACTAAATCTTTTACATCATTTTCAGAGTTTCTTTTGCCAAAACTAATACGCAATGTTTTCATGTTCATTTCATTACTTAATCCGATTGCATTTAAAACATGGGAAGGTTTTACCGTCCCAGATGAACAAGCAGACCCGCTGGAAACTGCCATCCCTCTTCGACTCAGTCCAATGATGAGTTTTCCACTGTCGGTTGAAGGGATGGTCATACTGACCACTCCGGGAAGTTGTTTAGAAGCTGTGTTAAAC
>CAZOUJ010000064.1:0-2897 GCA_964582955.1 uncultured bacterium | reverse complement strand
GTGTTAAACATAAGGTATTCATTATGTTTTTTTATGGATGACTTGAATATTTGTTCCAGATTTTTCAGATGAGTTTCTGTCTCGTTTAATTCCGTTTTCGCCAATTCTGCTGCCATTCCCATTCCTGCAATTCCCGGGACATTTTCTGTTCCTGCTCGGAGATTACGTTCCTGTCCACCGCCAATTATGAATGAATTCAATTGTGTGTCTTCTTTGATAAATAATGCACCAACGCCTTTTGGCCCATAGAATTTATGAGCTGAAAATGACATCATTGATACTCGGTTTTTATATACATCAACAGGGATTTTTCCTATTGCCTGAACTCCATCGCTGTGAAATGGAATGCCATGATCACTTGCAATAGCAGACAATTTTAAAAGAGGTTGAATCACACCTGTTTCATTATTTGCATACATAATTGAAATTAGTCCTGTGTTTTTTCTGATGGTTTTCTTTAGGTGATCAGGATTAATTAGTCCGGTATTATCTACTTTAAGAATAGTTGTTTCGATTCCAAATTTTTTCAGGTGAGCTAAAACATTCAATATTGCAGGATGTTCAATCGCAGAAGTGATCACATGGTATTATGGGTTGTCAATTAAATTGTATAATACCAGATTATTTGATTCAGTTCCCCCTCCGGTAAAAATGATTTCATATGGAGAACACCCAATTGAGTCCGCCATTTGATTTCGGGCATTTTCAATAACAATTCTTGATTTTTGTCCCCAACTGTGGGTACTGCTGGGATTTCCGAAATGTTCAGATTCAGTCTTTTGCATCACCTCCATCACTTTTTCATGGAGAGGGGTGGTGGCACAATGATCAAAATAATACATTGTCGCAGGAAAGATTTAGAAGTTTATTACAGAAAAATAAATTAGATATCGTTGCGAATGGAAGCGTACCGGAGAGTATTCTGAAGATTTTTATAAAAAGGGGGTTGTCTTTCTTCTAATTGCAGGATTGCTTTTTCGGTGTCATATTCATAACGATTTACGTCCCATTTGATTGACTCTCCAACCGTTAAAAATGCAACGGAACCACAGATATTTTCATCAAAGGGAATACCGGTCGCTCCCTGACACAGGATAAGCAAGTTATCTTTCTCATCATACCGTGGAATATGTGTATGTCCATGAATAAAAATAAATTGATTCAAAAAATCATTTTTTGCAATCACATGGTTTTTCCAGTTGGTTGCCTCTTCAATTGTGGGGGGTTGATCATCACGTTGGTACCAGGCGTGAGTGAATTCAACCAGTGTATCACCTATAATTTCTCGGTGAGCCACATGCATGGTTTTAATAAATTCGACTCCATCTTTACCTACCTTTTCTCCAGCCCATTTGATATTCTGCACAATATCCTGACAAATGGGATCATCTGGATTCATTCCTTCCAAGGAAGGCTGTTCCTGTTCCCACAGTCGCTCAGCGATATAGCGATCATGGTTTCCCCTGACATAAATACAATCCTCAATGGATGTTAATAATTCCATTGTTTCCTCAGGATTTGGGCCAAGAGGGAAACAATCTCCCAGACACATGATTTGGTCCACATCATCTCGTTCATCTATGATTGAAAGCGCTGTTTTCAGAGATTCCGTGTTGGAATGTATATCAGTAATTATTGCAAATGTCTTTTTGCTCATAATAAACAAGTTAAAGAGAATCCGATTCACTCTGCAAGAATCAAATAAAAAGCACTTCTGACATATATTTGAAAGGAATAGTCATTTTCGGTTAAATTTAAAGTTCATGTATTCATACTCTATAGCCATTGTGGGATCAGTTGCACTGGATACAATTGAAACACCCTTTAAACGGAAAGAGAATCTAATTGGTGGTTCAGCAACCTATGCAACCATTGCTGCAGGGAGGTCAAGCTCGGTTTATCCTGTAGGGATTGTGGGCAATGATTTTCCTCAAAATGGGTTTGAAATATTCCAAAAATATTCTGCGAGTTTATCTGATTTTCAAGTAGTGAGCGGCAGTACATTCAGATGGGGTGGAAAATATGACCATACAATGGATGACCGGGAAACATTGTTCACAGAGTTAGGTGTTTTTGAAACTTTTTCACCTAAATTATCAAATAAGTGTAGAAATTCGGATTATCTATTTCTTGCCAATATCCACCCTGCACTTCAGCTTTCTGTTATGGATCAAATGGAAGGCCATCCTGTTGTCATTGTAGACACGATGAATTTGTGGATTGATACTGCTAAAGAACAACTTTTCGAAGTAATTAAGAAATGTGATATCTTTTTAATTAATGATAGTGAAGCAGAATTATTATCAGGAAAGATGAGTCTGGAAAAGGCGGCAGAGTTTCTTTTGAAATTAGGTCCTGAAAAAGTAATCATTAAAAAGGGTTCCAAAGGTTGTATTTCATTTTCTAATAAAAATGTAATTTCAGTTGGTGTCTTTCCCGTGAATAATGTAGTTGATACAACCGGGGCAGGGGATACGTTTGGAGGTGGATATATTACTGGAGTGGCATCCGGATTTGGAGAAATGGAATCCATCGTTTTTGGTTCAGCTTTGGCTTCTATTTGTGTAGAAGATTTTGGTGTTCAGGCATTGTTGTCCCTGAAAAATAAAGAATTAATCCACAGACAAAAAATAATTCGGGAATCGGTTAGTTCTTGAATTAATGGGTCTTCACATCTAATTTTCCATATTATTTGAGGTGTAAAATGTTTTCAAACCCTAAGTTATATTTATTTCTGTCCATTTTTTATCTGGGTATTTTAGGATGTGCCAGTGAAGAATTAACATCTGCAAGACTTTATATCCAGCAGGAAAATTGGGAAAAAGCAGAACAATTTTTGGTAAAAGCTTTAGAAGTAGAACCGGAAAATCCTGAAATACCCTATTTACTTGGGAAAT
>CAZOUJ010000063.1:0-8323 GCA_964582955.1 uncultured bacterium | reverse complement strand
GGCTATGTTTAATAAATTAAAAAATTCCTATGGTGGTATATTCGGAATGAGAAAAATCTTTCATTCAACATTATTTCTTTATGCAGGATTGGCCAATTTAGAACTGAAGAATTACCGCCAAGCCAAATCAAATATTGAGACTTTTTTGCAAAAATGGGAACCGGCACCGGAGTGGTTGAAAGAGAAAAAAATAGCCAGAGAAACCCTTGCAAAGATTAAAGATATTTCATGATTTATAGGGACAAAGGGTAATAAGACAATAGATGATAATACTAAAACAAACATTCAAATTAAGGATGGAATATTATCAAGGAATGGTCTATTAATATTCTCTCTTTATTTCATTTGTATTTTCATATTTAAGATATTTTATTCCAAGATTTCATAAGATAATGGCATAGAAGATATTGTTGAACAATTTGATTAAGGTGATAATTATAATTTTCAAAACATAATTTTGTTGAGGTTATTGACATAATGAGAAAATATATTACTGCTCCAAAAGGATTAAAATTATCGTGTAAAAACTGGCAAATTGAAGCAGCTTTTCGTATGATACAAAACAATCTTGACCCTCAGGTTGCTGAGAATCCAGATGAATTGATTGTATATGGGGGAAAAGGAAAAGCTGCAAGAAACTGGGAATGCTTTGAAGCAATTTTAGATTCTCTGACACAATAGAATCCAGATGATACCCTACTAATTCAATCTGGGAAACCAGTTGGTATAGTCCAGACCCATGTTACCTCACCACGGGTACTGATTGCTAACTCTAATCTCGTTCCCGAATGGGCTAATTGGGAACATTTTAATGAATTAGATAAAAAAGGACTGATGATGTATGGTCAAATGACTGCAGGTTCGTGGATTTATATTGGGACACAGGGAATCCTTCAGGGTACATATGAAACATTTTCGGCTGCAGCAAAAAAACATTTTTCAGGGGATCTCACAGGTAAATTAGTCTTAACTGCAGGATTGGGAGGGATGGGTGGTGCTCAACCTCTTGCTGTAACCATGAATAACGGAGTATTTATTGGTGTGGAAATTGATCCATCTAGGATTCAAAGACGATTGGAAACTAAATTCCTTGATGTAGCCACAAAATCCATTGATGATGCTCTGTCTATTGCAAGGGATTCGATATTTAAGGGTGAATCAATATCAATCGGACTATTAGGAAATGCAGCAGATATTATCCCTGAATTTGCGGATCGGGGTATTGTTCCAGATATTGTAACGGATCAAACTTCTGCCCATGATGAGTTGGATGGATATATTCCTAATGGAATGAGCTATGAAAATGCATTAAAGCTAAGAAAATCAGATTCACATAAATATATTAAAGAAAGTTTCCGTGCTATGGCTGAACATTGTGAGGGTATATTAAAATTACAGAAAATGGGATCCATAGCTTTTGATTATGGAAATAATTTACGTGGACAGGCTAAAAAAGCGGGAATCAATAATGCATTTGATTACCCCGGTTTTGTTCCTGCATATATCCGCCCTCTTTTTTGTGATGGGAAAGGTCCTTTTCGCTGGGTGGCATTGTCTGGGGATCCCGAAGACATATATAAAACTGATGATAAAGTATTAGAATTATTTCCAGAGGATAAATCATTGAAAAGATGGATACTAAAAGTTAAGAAACAAATACAATTTCAGGGATTGCCCTCTCGAATTTGTTGGCTTGGATATGGTGATCGTGCCAAATTGGGATTGGCAATGAATCAAATGGTAGCAAATGGAGAGCTCAAAGCTCCCATCGTGATAGGGAGAGATCATTTGGATACAGGATCCGTTGCATCGCCATACAGGGAAACCGAATCAATGTTGGATGGTTCCGATGCTGTCGCAGATTGGCCACTTTTGAATGCCCTTTTGAATACCGCCAGCGGCGCGACCTGGGTTTCTATCCACCATGGAGGTGGTGTAGGAATGGGACTTGCAATTCATGCAGGACAGGTCATTGTTGCTGATGGTACAAATGAAATGGCAATTCGTTTAGAACGGGTTTTGAATAATGATCCAGGTATGGGAATATTACGACATTCGGATGCAGGATATGATCACGCTATTACCAACAGTAAAAAATGGAATATTAATATTCCATTAATAAAATAATAATTTTTGGTTTGATTACACATTTAGAAAATATCGGGTGTTTATTCACTTGGGATTCAATAAGAAAAGGTATCCATCAACAAAACAATATTGACATATTAATTAAAGATCATGTTATCAAAGATATGGGACCTTCTATCAAGAAAGGAAACTTTTCTATAGACTGCAATAATAAACTTGTTACTCCGGGATTCGTTGATTCCCACACTCATCCCGTTTTTTTTCAAGGTAGAGAGGAAGAATATGCTCAACGTATATCAGGAATGTCTTATCAGGAAATTGCTAATAAAGGGGGTGGAATTCAATCCAGTATAGAAGGGGTTAGAAATGCAACAATTGATACATTAGTTGACAAATTATATTTAAGGATGGATAGATTTCTTAAAAATGGGACAACAACTGTTGAAGCTAAATCTGGGTATGGGTTATCCACTGAAAGTGAATTAAAATCATTGGAGGTAATTCATAATGTAGACAATCTTCATAAGATTGATATCATTCCCACTTTTATGGGTGCTCATGCTTTTCCACCTGAATATTCTAGAAATTATGATGCTTATGTAGACCTTATTTGTGATGAAATGATTCCAGCCGTAGCTGAACAGGGTATTGCAAAATATTGTGATGTGTTTTGTGAGGAAGGATATTTTAATTTAGAACAGACATCAAGGGTTTTGAATACCGGAAGGCAGAATGGTTTAATCCCTAGAATGCATGCAAATGAATTTAGAGATTTTGGAGCAGTAGAACTGGCAGCAGAACTGGACTGTGTTTCGGCAGATCATCTCATGGCTGTGTGTGAGAATGGTATAAACGCTTTATCTGATAAAAATGTAATTGGAACACTACTACCAGGCACAACATTTTTTTTAGGTAGTAAAAAATATGCTCCAGCAAGGAGAATGATTGAAGCCGGAGTTCCTATTGCCTTAGCTACAGATTTTAATCCTGGGAGCAGTCATCTTCAATCTATGTCATTTATTCTTGTTCTTGCGTGTTTATATTTACATATGACTATAGAAGAAGCTATAATAGCATCAACTTGGCAGGGCGCGATGTCTTTGGGTCTGGAAGAGCAGGTCGGAAGCATTGAAATCGGAAAAAAAGCAGATTTAATTGTATGGGATGTTGAAAAACCAATAGATATTGTTTATTCTTGCCCGGGAGCAAAGATCCGGCATGTTTTTAAAAACGGTTTGCAAATATTTTAGGATTTAGAATATCAACCGATGAAAAAAAAGACATTAGATTCTAAAGAGATAGGTTTAGAAGTTGGGCTTTTGATTGGACGATTTTTTCTAAAATCGGATGACCTTCATTATGGGTATTGGGAACCAGATCTTCCAGTGGATTTACTTCACTGTGCTGAAGCTCAAAAAGCATACTCGGATTTATTGTTAAAACAGATACCAGAAGATATAAAATCAATCCTTGATGTAGGCAGCGGCTCAGGAAATACCGCTGAAAAATTAATCAATAGAGGACACCTAGTAGAATGTGTATCTCCCAGTTTATTTTTATCTGAAGAAATTAAAAAAAAACTTGGTAGTAAGATTATAATTTATAAAACATTGTTTGAAAATTTAAAAACAGACAATACTTATGATTTGATTTTGTTTTCAGAAAGTTTTCAATATGTTCCTATTAAAAAATCTCTCGAAAAATGTTATCAACTTCTGAATCCAAACGGTTATATCTTGATTTGTGATTTTTTTCAGAAAGATCCATCCCATTTTACCGAACTAAGAGGGGGACATTCTTTTCCAAAATTTCAGGATGCTATTCAATCATCGCAGTTTAAAGAAATAACAAATATTGATGTGACAGAACAAACTGCACCAACCATTCAAATTTTAGATGACTTTCTTACTCAATTCGGAGGTCCGCTAAAATCTATGACTAATTTCTATTTAGAAAACCAATATCCTAAATTTTCTAAATTATTAAAATGGAAATACAGAAAAAGGATAAAAAAACTAAACCGGATTTATTTTTCCGGTCAACTCACTGTACAGGAATATATGGAACAGAAAACTTATCGGTTTATGCTTTACCAAAAACAATAGTTTTCAGGACTTTAATATGGATTCCAGTTCACCATTTGAGTCCAGTTCCTCAACGATATCACATCCCCCGATCAGTTCCCCGCTAACATATAATTGAGGTGTCGTAGGCCAGTTTGAATATGCCTTAATGGCATTTGTCAGTTCCATATCCTCAAAAATATTCATACAGGAATATTGAGCATTATATTTACTTAATACTCGTACGACTCGTGCTGAAAATCCGCACATTGGCATTTCGGGTGTTCCTTTCATCATTAAAAAAATGTGGTTTGATGATGTTGTTTCCTCAACTCTTTTTTTCATTTCAGGATTCATGTATAGCCTCAATTGACAACGCGTGAATGATTGAATTCATTTCATCCTCTAAAACCTCATAAATCATTCGATGCCGTTCAATGAGTGGAACTTCCTTGAATCCATCATAAATAATCTTCGTTTTTAAATGCAGACCGCAGCTACCATGTCCTTGGTGCATTGATGTTGTGTTTTTTAGTGCGATTTGAGCTCCGGGGAATGCGGTTTCTAATTTATTTTTTATTGATTCTATTGACATCATATTTTTCTCATCAGCTTAGAGAGGAAATTTAGCCTAAATTTTACATTTCTAAAAGCATATCAATTATTCCCCTGATATCATTTTCTGGAAATCCCGGTGTTAGATTTATTTCACTATTAAAGGAACCATTTCTATCCAAAAAGAGTAAATCCCTGTCTTCCGGGCACCAGGTATCCCAAACCTTATTTTCCACATTATCCTATACATAGGGTAATATTTTATTTTCTACAATTGCTTCGATATTAGTATCGTCATCCTTTCCGACACCTATGATCCGTAAATCAGATTCATTTCCACCATAATCAATAAAAAGTGTATTAAGGGAACCGAACCGGTTTACACATGTGCCTCAGGTCTCAGAGAACGGAAAATAATATATGGTTACTTTATCATTAAAATATTGTGGACCGATATACTCACCATGAGTTTCAGAAGAAGGATTCAAGTTTTCCAAAGAAAATGTTGGTTTATCTGGTGGAATACAAACAGAGTTCTCATTTGAATCACAGCTTGGGGAACAAAATAGAATAAAGGTAATTAGTATGAGTGTTGAATATCTCACTTAAAAAGTTACAACAGATTAAAATACAGATGAAAATTTGTTTTTACTTTATCTTAAAAAAGATTTTTTTAATCGATTATATTCATGTTTATTTAATCCATCAGTTTTGTGCATTGTTGTCAATAATTGGAGAGCATTTCCTATTTGATAAGATTTTCGGATTGAGCATCTGTTCCAATTTTTTATTAGGTCACCTTTTGCCCTTTTGTATTCTCTCTTTGTGATATGGCCATTGACTCTCATTTCATTTAGCGAGTATAATTTATTTATCATCGATATCATCCTATTTTCTGAAAAAGATGATCGTTTTCGTTTTTGTTTTATTAACACACAGTGGATATTTTTATTTGATTTGATTTTATATTTATGCTTATGACTTTTTTTTATTTTTTTCGAATATCCAAAAATAATTGGATTCCATTGAAGTTTTGGGTTTGGTGGATGGGATAAGCCATATAGAAATGTGATCATGATGAAGAGTGTAATATTGAATTTGAACATATTTAATACTCCTTTTTTATTTTGATGATGACAAATGAAAAAAGTTAAGCGTAAATTATGTTTTTTATCATATTCAGTTTTTTAAAATGAAGGGAAAGAGCTAAATTCCCACTGTTAAGTATATCATTAATGGATCAATCTGACCCTTCGGAATCCCCACCTTTACTCTCTCTTCATATCTTTAGAAATTCATTGGTAATTCAATTATGAATACCCTGATTTTTTATTTTTTACTTGCATTAGGTGTTTCCTTTCTGTGTTCTCTTTTGGAATCAGTGATTTTGTCAATTTCTCACACACATATCGCGGTATTATTAAAAGAGGAGAGAAAAAGTGGTTTCATTCTTGAAACTCTGAAAGAAAATATCAATCGTCCCTTGGCCGCAATTTTAACTATTAATACAATTGCAAATGTTGTTGGGGCTGCCGGAGTGGGGGCAGAGACTCTGCGGCTACACGGTAGTCAATGGGTGGCAATTGCAACGGCGATACTGGCCTTTTCAATATTAATATTCTCTGAAATAATTCCTAAAACTCTGGGTGCTATTTACTGGAAACGATTATCAGGATTTTCTGGATATACCATACGGGGACTCATCTGGATCACATTTCCTTTAGTTTATTTATCAGAGTGGTTTTACAGTCTAATTGGAAAGAATGACCATGAGAAAAAAATATCCCGGGAAGAAATGATCGCAATGGCTGAAATGGGTGAGGATGAAGGTACCATTGAAGAGAAAGAGGGGGACATTATTGAGAACCTGCTAAATTTACGTGAAGTGAAGGCAGAGGAAGTTATGACACCACGAAATGTTGTTTTCGCACTTCATATGGATCAAACAGTGGGGGATGTAGTTAATCAATATTCTCCCATTGCCTTTTCACGAATCCCTATTTTTGAAAAAGATATGGATATGGTGGTTGGTTTTGTTCATCGGTATGATCTGGTTAATAAACAGGCTGAAGATAAATTCGATATAACTATGAATGAATTATCGGATCCAATTCATACGATTAAGGAAGATGAATCGGTAGCAGATATCCTAGATGAATTTGTCAGAAGACGGCAGCAAATATTTCATGTTGTGGACGAATTTGGGACAACTACAGGAATTATCACATTGGAGGATGCAATAGAAACTCTTTTAGGAGTGGAGATAGTGGATGAACATGATTCTGTGGTAGATATGCGGAAACTAGCTTCCGAAAAATGGAGGCAGAAGAGGAAAACCAATTAAAGACCATAGGATTCTCACTGATTGGAGATTGATTATAAACCAAGTAAATTCGCCGATTGAATTTTAAGGAGAAATAATAAAAAATGGCAAAGAAAACATTAAGCTTTGCAGAGAAAGCAGCAAAGAAAAAAAACAAATCAGACATAAAATATGTGAAATATGTTGGTAGCGTTCGTTCTGAAAAAACCGGTAATTGGCGTTTTAATGAAAGAATGATTGGTTTGGAAGGTGGAGAGTCTTTGGATGCAGCCCTCAAACGAATCGACGAACAGAAAAAATTACTTAATATTGAATTGCCTGACCCGGAGCAGCCTCAGGTTGAAACAGAAAAAATTGAAAATTCAGTTCAGGTTGAATCAGCCACGATAAAAGAAGTGGAAGAACCTGTAGAAGTATCAGAAGCTAAGGACCCCGTGGGGGTAGAAGGTGCAGATTCATCTGAATCAGCGGAAACAAATGAGAATATAATCGAAAAAGTTGAAGACACCTTGGCAGAGACCAAAGAATCATCCGAGGGTGAGTCTACAGAAGAAGCATCAGAAGCTGAGGGCGCCCTAGAAACGGAAGCTGCAGTTTCATCTGAAACAGAAAGAGACTCGGGCATTGCAATAGATAAAGAGCCTGGAGAAGCAGATCTAGAAGAAAATGAAACTCTAAAAAATAACGATGCGCCGAAGGAAGAATCCTCCGAACAAAAACAAAAAGAATAACCAATTGGAGGGGTGGCAGAGCGGCTGAATGCACCGGTCTTGAAAACCGGCATGTCCTTTGGACATCGGGGGTTCAAATCCCTCCCCCTCCGCTTATTTGATAATAAAATTTATATAGGAGAGGTGGCCGAGTGGCTGAAGGCGCACGCTTGGAAAGCGTGTTTACACTCACGTGTAACGCGGGTTCGAATCCCGCCCTCTCCGCAACTGTAGCAGACCCTGTCATTTTTATGCCAATAGGAGTTCACTATGGTATCTCTCCACAAAAATTGATATTTAGGTGTGATTTATATCATTGTCATTCTCAATAACTGGATGTATTATTAGGCAGTATATTATACAATTATTTAAGGAATAAATTATGAATAGAACATTGTCTATGGTCACGCTTGTTATTTCAATGGTGGTATCAGTTAGTGCCACCACTATCAACATTCCTGCTGATTATCCCACCATACAAGAGGGATTCGATGTATCCGTAGATGGTGACACGGTTCTTGTTGCACCAGGGATTTATTATGAAAATCTAATTCTTGAAACAGAAATAGTGTTCGCAAGTCACG
>CAZOUJ010000062.1:0-8338 GCA_964582955.1 uncultured bacterium | reverse complement strand
TGTCCATTTGAAGAGAAGTTATCCCGTTCTTTGTACCAGCAACCTTAAAATCCATCTCCCAAAGATAATCTTCGTCCCCTAAAATATAAGAGAGGATTGCTTAGTCACCATTTTACTTCTGTGTCCGGTAGTTCTAAATATATTAAGGGAGGGGTAGTCGCTTACAATAATGAGATCAAAAGAGATATTCTTGGGGTACAGGAAAAAACTTTAGCTAAATTCGGTGCAGTGAGTGAAGAAACAGCAATGGAATTAGCAGTGGGAATCAGACAGAAATATTCTTCCACAATTGGCATTAGTGTAACAGGTATTGCTGGTCCCACAGGTGGAACAGATGAAAAACCTGTAGGTTTGGTGTTTATCGGATATTCAAAAAAGAATTATGATTTTGTCAAGAAATATCTGTTTCATGGTGATAGAAAGGCCATCAATTATAGGACAATAAAAGCTGCTATTGATATTGTTCGGAGAGAGTTGATCAATGAGTGAGCATTTACTCCGAACATTTATTTCCGTCACAGTCCCAAAAGAAATACTATCCCTTCAGGAAATGCTGAGAACAACAATAGATTTTAAAGGTAAAAACCTAAAGTGGGTCAAATCCGGACAAATACATCTCACATTGAAATTCATCGGTTATACACCACCAGATTCGATTGATAAAATAAACGGGATTTTGAGTGAGGTGGTTAATAGACATGCATGGATAGAGTTATTTGTCACAGGGACCGGTTGTTTTCCAGTTCCTAAACGTCCACGAGTTTTGTGGCTTGGAATGACTGGTGCCATCAATAAATTAAATAATTTTGTTTCTGATATTAATGTATCTCTGGAAAAGCTTGGTTTTCCAATAGAAGAGAAAGAATTTATCCCACACATAACTATTGGAAGAGTATCCTATCCTCCAAAACATACACCGGATATTTCTAATTATTTACAGGCAAATTATGAATCAATTCCTATATCAGTAACAAGGGTTCGATTTATGTGTAGTGAGTTATTTCCAAATGGTCCCATTTACAGCATTTTGGGAACACATTTTTTAACAACAAAAGGGGAAAAGGAGTAACCAATGAAAAGTAATAATCAAAAAGGAAAAGCATTGAATTTGGCTATTGATCAGATAGATAAGCAATTTGGCAAAGGATCTATTATGCGGCTAGGAGAGCAAAAACCTTTAGATGATAGTAATTCCATTTCAACCGGTGCATTATCTCTTGATATAGCTTTGGGAGTTGGGGGAGTCCCAAAAGGCAGAATTATTGAAATTTATGGTCCTGAGAGCTCGGGAAAAACAACATTAGCCCTTCATATTGTATCAGAAGCTCAAAAAAAGGGTGGCAATGTTGCTTATATTGATGCAGAACATGCCCTTGACCCTGAATATTCAAAAAAAATCGGTGTGGATATTGAACAATTATTGATTTCTCAACCAGACACTGGTGAGCAATCTTTAGAAATAACAGAAACTCTTGTAAGAAGTGGAGCTGTTGATGTGATTGTAATTGATTCTGTTGCTGCTTTGGTACCTAAAGCAGAACTGGACGGTGAAATGGGTGATGTTCATGTTGGTCTTCAGGCTAGGCTTATGTCTCAGGCATTAAGAAAGTTAACAGGAACTGTAAGTCGGTCAAATACCTGTGTTATATTTATTAACCAAATTAGAATGAAAATTGGGGTAATGTTTGGCAATCCTGAAACTACACCGGGAGGAAGAGCGCTAAAATTCTATACATCCATACGTATGGAAATTCGCAGAATCACATCAATAAAAGAAGGGACCGATATTGTGGGAAACAGAACACGGGTGAAAGTGGTAAAAAATAAGGTCGCTCCTCCATTCAAGATGACTGAGTTTGATATCATGTATGGAGAAGGTATTTCTTATGAGGGTGATATACTTGACCTTGCTTTGAAGGGAGACATTATCGAAAAAACAGGCGCTTGGTATTCCTATGGAGACACGCGGATTGGACAGGGACGAGAGAATGCTAAAAATTATCTTAAGGAGAACCCGAATGAAAGAGATAGGATGATTAAGGAAGTAAAAGCATTTTAGGGAGTAGAGGAAGGAAATACAGATTAAATCCTGAAAATATTATTTTTGGTTTACATGTAGAAACTATTGTATTTATGATAGAATGGATAAGCCTGCTCTAAATGCAGCACTGCACTTATTAAAATATCGTGCCAGAAGTTCTTGGGAACTGAAGAACAGACTGCAAAAGAAAAATTTTTCTAAATCAAAAATCAATGAAGTTTTAGATTATCTCCTTGAGTTGGGATATCTAGATGATGAAGAGTTTGCTGTCCTCTTTGTTAATGATAAGATCAAACAGTATGGCGTTGGACCTATTTATTTGCATTCTGAATTATCAAAACATAATATAGCAGATGAGAAAATTGACAATGCAATTGAAAGAGGATACAGAAACTTCCCATTGGATCAAATAATAATAGACCATATCAAAAAACGAAAAAAAATTCTGAATTCTAAAAATATTTTAGTTAAAAAGAGAAAAATCATTCAATTTTTACAAAGAAAAGGATTTACTTGGGAACAAATATCGCCACATTTGAATAATATTATATAATCAATAAACATTATAAATAATATAGTTCCTTTGAAATATCCACCATTTACTTCATTTGATATATCCGTATTAAAATCTATCCTTTCACGAGAACCAAATGAGGGAGAAATAGATTTTATCGGAGCAACTCTCGAACCATTAATATCCAGACGCTACTTTATTGATTTTTCAAAGGACTCTTTCTTTAATAATGCTTTAAATAATTTTCAATTTGATAATGAACATGGGTTGAGATATTTTTGTTCCAAAATAAAGGACACCTCAATATTAAATATGCTGCTTAAACAAAAAGCAGCTCAAAAATATATATCTTGTACCACAGTGAATCACCACGATAAAAATTCATTAATATTGGTGCAAGACCTTATTGAGAAATTTAAGGAAATTAATTTTTCTCCAGATCATATACTTCTTGAGAATTATCATTCTAAAGATGACTTTAGCTACAGAGAATTTATTTTCTCTATTGGTACTGGACATGGAATAGATCCAGCAAAAAAATATATTCCATTTGGTAGTTCTGTATATTTAATAACTTATAAATCAAGGTCCATTGTTAAACAATTCAAGCAAATGTATCAGCTTATTCATGAGATCAATACGAATTCAAAAGAATTTTCAAAGTTCTTACTCAATGGTTACACACCTATATTTACTATTTTATCATCCATTATGGATCAAGAAGGAGGGGTAGAATTACAGTTTAAAAATAAAACTGACATTTTTGATAAATTATTTCATACTCTTAATTTCGGATTAATTGTTTTTGGTACCAAAAGAATATATCAAAATATAAGAGCAATAAATGAAAAAGAGTTTGACGTTATCAGATTGGGTCAATATACTGACAAAAATTCCCTAAAAATCTATGTGAGAGATACTCAGAAAATTTTCTTCCCTAAAAATGTATTTTCTTTTCTTTGGAGATCAGATAATACTATACCCTCAACAAAAAAAGAAAAAGTGCGAAATGTTACTAAATCACATAATTTGAAAAAACAGAAAGGTAATAATTCATTCATTGCAATAATAAAACAAATATATCACAACAATAAATTGTATAAAATTAACAATAGTGATTCGTGTGTAGAAGAAGACTATGGTAAAGTCGTATCTTGGGAAGACTTAAATATCGATGGAGTCCTTACAGTTTCATTTTCCGAATATAATCACTTTTCAACGATTGATCCCGAATCTGCTGGAAAAATTGCAGTTGCAAATGCGGTCAGATCGGTCCGGTGTGCAGGAGCAAATGCCATTGGTGTTATGATTCAAAATACTTTTTCCACTAATTCTGATTATCTTTCAAACTCTGTTTCTCTTAATAAAAGTCAGGATATAGCCATAAAACATTTTGAACTAAATATTTTATCAAAAAGTATTAACCTTGATTCAAAAATAATATCACAGGATATAGCAGTTATCGGTAAAATATCTGATAAAAATAATTGTTTATATCCTGGTTTTAAAAAAACAGATCATTTTATTTCAATTTTAGGAAGTCATAGGGGAGAACTTGTGGGATCAGTTTTTCAGAAATGTTTTCCAAATAGTGTGGGACAACATCCGGTTACGATAGATTTAGATATGGAGAATAAATTGGGAGAAGTTATTCAGTTGGGAATTGAAAGCCGGTTAATTCAAACTGCGACAAATGTGGGAAGGGGCGGTCTGTCTGCTGCCATTTCAGCCAATCTGATTACTGCTCCAGATGAATTTGGAGCTCGAATTTATTTATCCCGAAAGCTAAAACCTGAAGAGCTCTTGTTCGGAGAGACTCATGGATTGGTCGTAATCTCTCTTAGAGAAGAAGATATAATGGAATTCGAACGGATTTGTATGAATATAGGTGTTCCTTGCACTACCATTGGTAGAGTAACAAATACCGGAAGATTGACTTTCAACGATATAATTGACATCTCTACCGTAAAATTGAAGAATATCCATGAAAGATAATCTTCCTAAAGTAAGAACTGCCGATTATAATTTAATCAAAGTTCGGAATATTTATTGCGTAGGAAGAAATTTTATTCCTCATGCTGAAGAGTTGAATAATCCTATTCCGGACAAACCTATAATTTTTCAAAAATCGATCTCTGCTTTGACCACTTCCAGTGAGATCACAATTCCAGCAAATACGGATATTCAACATGAATTGGAGGTAGTTGTGTTAATTCAATCTGACGGATATAAAATAAAAATAAAGAATGCAATGAATCATGTTGGTGGTTATGGATTAGGACTGGACCTTACAGACAGAAAAATGCAGAAGGAATTAAAATCGAAAAAATTGCCCTGGTTTTTATCAAAAAATTTTAAAAATTCTGCGGTTGTGACTGATTTTACTCATTGGAATGATTCGAAGTGGAACAGTATTTTTTGGTTGGAAAGGAACGACCTTAAGGTTCAAGAGGGAAAAATGAGTGATATGTCTTTTCCTGTTGAAAACCTCATTGAATATTTATCATATAGAATTCCATTAATAGCGGGAGATATTTTGTTCACAGGGACTCCTAGTGGAGTAGGTCCTATAGAAAATGGAGATGAGTTAAAATTGGGATTGGGAAATAATATTTTAAAGGTTGTCAAAATCAAAAATTGAAAATCTTTTCATTTTTTATCTCATTGATAAATTTATTATGGATAAGTCCATTTGAAGCGATAATCTGCTTATCATAAATCATAAATGGATTACCATCTATTTTTGAGATAGTTCCACCTGCCTCAGTGACTATTAGTATACCAGCAGCAGTATCCCAGGGATGGAGATCGAATTCCCAGAAAAGATCAACTTTTCCGCTAGCAATATGACATAGATCGACAGATGCCGCGCCAAGTCTTCTCACACCTTGACCGATATCTGTAAATCGTTTAAAAAGGATCATATTTTGTTCCCACCGTTCACCATGTTCATAACCAAATCCTGTCACATATAGTGACTTTTCAAGATCATTAACACTTGAAACAGAGATTTTTTCATTATTACAGAATGCACCTTGACCTTTGATAGCAGTATAAATATTTCTTACTGGGAGTTCTACAACACACGCAACGACAGGTTCTTTATTTTTCATAACACCTATTGAAACACTAAAGGAAGGATAATTATGTACAAAATTTGTTGTACCATCTAAAGGATCAATGATCCATTGGTATTCTGCTTCAGGTAAAGATGGGCCCGATTCCTCTGCTAAAATCCCATGGTCAGGAAATACTTCTCTGAGCTTATTACAGATGAATATTTCAGACTGTTTATCTGTTTTGGTCACTAGGTCTGTTCGACCTTTATGTTCAGTAATTTTTGATCTTTTTGATGCCGATAGAATAATGTTAGCAGCACCTTGTGCAGCACTTATTGCTAAATCTTAAATGCTGCTGTCATCCATATATTTAGGTACGATAAGGGATATGCTCTCTGGAAAAATATTCGTTTGTTATTTTCTTTAATGTCCCTGTCAGAAAAATAACCCCAATGAGATTTGGGATAGTCATAAGGCTCAATGCAATATCACCAAAATTCCAGACAAACGTGAGAGGTAAGATTGCACCCATAAAATTGAAAAACACATATACCCAGCGATATGGTTTAATGGCTTTGGGTCCCACAAGATATTCAATGGAACGATCTCCATAATAACTCCACGCGACCATAGTTGTATATGCAAATAAAAGAACGGCAATATTTACAATAAAACTGCCAATCTCGGGAGCAAAAGCAAATCCGTTTCTAAATGCTTCTCTGGTTAATTGCGCACCGGTAAGATCAGTCGATTGAAGTACACCTGTTGATAGAATTGCAAGTCCAGTCATAGTACAGACAACAATCGTATCGATAAAGGGCCCCATTAGTGCCACTGCACCTTCTCTTGCAGATTCTTTGGTTTTTGCTGCTGCGTGAGCAATGGGTGCAGATCCCTGTCCAGCTTCATTAGAATACAATCCCCTGCGAACGCCCCACATGACAACTGTAAGCAGTCCACCCCAGCCAGCCTTAAGAGAAAATGCTTCTCTGAAAATACTGAAGAAGCTGGGAATGATATTTTCAACGTGGGTCAACAGAATGACTAGTGCACCCACAACATAGAGGACGGCCATGGTTGGAACCAACTTACTTGCGACAGCTGCAATGCGCTTAATCCCGCCAATGATGACCAGTCCAACAAGGGCAGCAATTAATCCACCGGTAAGCCAGATTGGAACGTTATAGGTTGCAAATGTTTGAGCGATGGTATTTGCCTGATTCATATTGCCAGTGCAAAAAGAACATATCACAGCACAGGTAGCGAAAAATACTGCTAAGGGTTTCCACTTCGGTCCAAGACCTTTTTCAATATAATACATAGGACCTCCAGATGCAGATCCATCCTCGTGGATCACACGATAGTGATGGGAAAGAGTACATTCAGCATATTTCAAAGCCATACCAAACAAAGCTGTTACCCACATCCAGAATAATGCACCTGGTCCCCCAAGCCTGACAGCCAAGGCAACACCTGCGATATTGCCAATCCCTATTGTAGCAGATAAGGCCGCAGATAAGGCCTGAAAATGGGTAACATCGCCCTCATCCTCCGGATTATCATATTTCCCAGATACAACCTCAAAACTGTGTTTTAACCTGCGCAATTGGATAAATCCTAGTGCAACGGTTACAAATAGGCCAGTCCCTATCAAAATGATAGTTAATGGCATGGATATCCAACCGCTGAAAATTTCTGTAAAATGTTGTAATGTTAAGGTATAATCATTCATATATATATCTTTCTGAAGTTGCTTGGATTTGATTAAAATTTGATTCCAAGTTTACACGTCCATCTAATGACTGGCAAACTGATTTTGTCAATGCGTATATTTTTTTATAATTATTAAATTCTAGTGTGAATATAAGATTGATACATGTTGGTTTAATATTACGTTTAGCTAACTTCATAGTTTGGAGGTTGGCATTAGAGGAATATTCTGTACCAGAAATACGTATGAAATTGGTTTGACCATGGAGTTGAAATCGAACTGATTGCTGGTGTAGATGAAGCTGGAAGGGGAGCATTAGCCGGACCTGTTGTTTCTTCTTCAGTTATTCTGCCGGAAAAGTATAATTTACCTGGATTGAATGATTCGAAATTACTTTCGCCTAAAAAGCGTGAAAAACTTTTTGACGAAATTAAGAATCAGGCAATATCTGTAGGAATTGGAATAGCAGATGAAAAGGAAATTGACAAAACGAATATTTTGAATGCAACCTTTACATCCATGCAACGGGCATTGGGACAATGCAATCAACAACCGGATAGAGCATTAATCGATGGAAAACCATTACCCAATCAAATAATCCCAAATGAAGGAATAATTAATGGTGATGCATTTGTTCCATCAATTCAGGCTGCATCTATTATTGCTAAAGTTACACGAGATAAACTTATTGTCGAACTCGGTAAAATATTTCCTGAATACGGATTATTTTATCATAAAGGATATGGAACAAAAAAACATTTAGAGGCTTTAAATGAATGGAAAGCTTGCCCCATACATAGGAAAACATTTGCACCTGTAAAAAGGAACTTACCTTCTATAAGATGGTACACTGATAGACAAAAAATTGGATGGATTGGTGAAAAATTGGCAGCTTTGCATTTATGGAAAAGAAATCATGAGATTATTATTTTGAATGAAAATTGTCCTCCATATGGACAATTAAGTATTATTTCAAAGACCAAGAATACATTAGTTTTTTCTGAAGTTAAAAC
>CAZOUJ010000061.1:2342-8469 GCA_964582955.1 uncultured bacterium | reverse complement strand
ATATTCCCACTCATATATTTAATAATAAGAGCCTAAATCTATGATTAAACAATTCCTATGTCTTTCGATATTTTATTTTGGTATAATCACACCACTCTTTAGTTCAGATTACTGGCAGCAGTTCGTTCACTATGAGATGGATATATTTGTGGACACTGACTCTAGCACCTATAAAGGGATTTCAAATATCAAATACATAAACCAATCTCCGGACACACTGCATCAAATTCATCTCCATTTATATCCTAATGCTTTTCAGGAAGGCTCAGTGAAACACCGGGAATTCATGGCACGCCTTGGTAGATTGGGTCGTGCAGCAAGATTTATAAATAATCCGAATGATTATTTCAGTAAAATTGAGATTTATTCGTTTGAGATATACCAAAGTGAAAATCAAATCAACAATGGTTATAAAATTGATGATACAATTCTTTCTTCTGATTTAATTGAGCCTTTATTTCCGGATGATTCTCTTACAATTATGATTGACTGGACTCATCATGTGGGTAAACAGATAGAACGTGCAGGCAGGGTTGGAGATCAATTCAATGCGGCTCAATGGTACCCCAAATTGGTGGTTTATGATGATAAAGGATGGCACAATATTCCTTTTCATGCTGAGGGTGAATTCTATGGTGAATTTGGTACATTTGATGTGTCTTTTGATATTCCCCAGAATTATATTGTGGGAGCAACTGGAACTGTTACAGATGGTGACCCTGGTTGGGAAATAGTTCAGGTAGACACTTCCAGGGATTTTCAGGAGTGGCTGGATGAATTTCAAAACAGGGATAATAAACCGGATTCCACTGCCAGACGAAGTGTAAGGTTCTATGCTGAGAATGTTCACGATTTTGCCTGGATTGCTTCACCGGATTATCTTTACGAAAAGGGGGAATGGAATGGAATTGATGTCCATGTTTTATTCAACCAAAAAAATGGGGAAAAGTGGACGAAAAAAGTAGTAGACAGATCTGAATGGGCACTGGAATGGCTTACGAAACAGTTTGGGGAATATCCCTATCCCCAGGTTACAACAACGGATCGTTTAAAAGGCGGCGGGATGGAATATCCAATGCTGGTCATGAACGGGAGTGAATCGGAAAGCCTGATTCTTCATGAGATCGGACATATATGGTTCTATGGAATTTTAGGTAATAATGAAGTGACCGAAGCCTGGCTGGATGAAGGATTCACTACTTTTCAAACTGGATGGTATATGATGGATAAATACGGTCCTCATGGGTTTGACCTTGAAAATACAAAAAGATATGATTCATTCCAGAAAAAGTATTGGAAATTTGCCAGTAGTCTTGGAAAAACTCAGTGGTCTGCCATACGATTTATGACCAGTGGTAAAGATGAGCCCATTGGTCGATCGTCTTTTATGTTTAAACATGGAATTGCATACCGCCGAAATGTTTATACAAAACCAGCGCTCATGCTAGTCGAGTTTAAACATATTTTGGGCGATTCTTTGTTTATAGAAGTTATGCGTACCTATTAGGATCGATGTAAATTTAAACATCCCAGTGAGCAGAAATTCAGGTCTGTGACTGATGAGGTAACTGGTGAAAATTTGGATTGGTTTTTTTATCCTTGGCTACATGATACGCGAACCCTTGACTATGGAATTCACGGCTGGAAAAAAGAAAGGAATAATGATGGAAGCTGGGATATTTCTCTGAATTTAAAGCGCCATGGAAACCGCGATTTACCACAGTTGATTGAGACAACGTTGAAAAACGGAGAATCCCGCAGGATATGGTGGAGAAACCACAAATGGCGTTCAGAGGATACTTTTAGATATTCTGTACCCTTCGAACCAGTGAGTGCAGAACTAGATCCGGATGCTCAAACGATGGATTTGGATTTTAGAAATAATTCTACAGGACCAATGCCAATGGAAATCATCCTCACCCGTCCAGGTATGCGATATTCCCCCCGGGACAGGTATGTGGTGCAGTGGCACCCTGTTGTGCAATATCATGAGATTGATGGTGCCGTTCCTGGCATAGCGGTTAACCGCAGCTATGGTCCTTGGGAAAATATGGATGGACTCCTAACAATCGGTTCAAAAACCGGAAAGGTATTTTGGTCCTTATCTGGCTGGAGAGTTAATCCTTTGAATGTGAATACTAATAAATTTCGATTTCATGCATATGATTTTGGTGGGGTAAACAGTTTTGGATTGTACTTTGAAAAGAAATTTAACAGGACAAATCCTCTGGTCTATTTTAAATCTATAATCTCTGGATTTACAGTTGTAAATGCTAAACACTCAGAGTCATCAGAAGATTCTCGGACAGATTTATTCGAACAAGGAAGGTCTGCAGTTTTTTCTTCTGTGGTTTCTTTGGACGGAGGTCCATTTAAATCTCAATTTACACTCGACATAGCACCCTTTGGATGGTCTGAATGGGGTTTCAGTCGGTTAAGTCTTGTTACAAAAGTGAATGTACCAGTTGGTAATTTTGGTGTACGTGGAAGAATGCTACTTGGAAAAATCTGGAATGGAGATTCACAATTACCGATCCAGGAGTTATTCACAGTTTCTGGTGCAGGTTCAGGAGATACTTATAAAAAATCCTATTTACGGGATAGATCCAGTTTTTTTGGTAATACGAACGCAAGAGACCACTATCACCTACCGGGAGATGGAAACTTGAGAGGATTTTATGATAGAGATTTTGTGGGCGCAGAACAAATGATTTCAACGTCAGCAGAAGGATTTCTATCAAAAAACTGGTTCAAAACAAATTTTGAACTTTCCCTATTTACGGATATTGGATTGGTAACTGGGTCAAAATTTGATGTGGGAGATAATTTATTTGATGAGGAGATTTTGATGAATGCCGGATTTGGATTCAGAGCAAGTAAGAAAATATTGGGGAAGAGTTGGTTTTTTAGATTGGATTTCACTTTTTGGATAAAAGAGGGAAAGACATCATCAACTGATTTTGAAAAATTTGTGTTTAGTTTTCAACGCTCCATTTAACTTATTTGAAACTTTTTATTGTCTTTCGCATTCAACAAAAATATTTAGATAGGAATTATCATGCGTAAACACATTTTATTTTTTTTAGTACTTACAATAGGTATATCTTTTGCCCAAAATTCTGCAATACGACAGTTCAGTAAGACATTTGCAGATGTTGCGGAAAAGGCAAATCCTTCCGTGGTAACTATCATGACGGAAAAAGTATATGATGCAAAATCGTTCCATGAATGGACACCTTTTGAAGAATATTTTTTCCCGAAGAAAGAGCCAGAACGCCAGTTTAAAAGTTATGCCATTGGATCTGGAGTGATCGTTGATGAGGATAACGGATATATCTTAACCAATAATCATGTTTTTGATGGTGCAGATGAGGTTGAGGTTAAACTGATGGATAAAAGGATTTTTTCAGCCAAAATAATTGGCAAAGATCCAAAATCCGATTTAGCGGTTTTGCAGATTGAAGCTACTGATATTTCAGAATTAAAATTGGGGGATTCAGAAAAAATTCGTGTAGGAGAATGGGTATTAGCTGTGGGAAGTCCATTTTCGGCAAATCTCAGTCACACAGTAACAGCTGGCATTGTTAGTGCTTTAGGACGGAGTAATGTTATTTCCAATGATCATTATGAAAATTTTATTCAAACAGATGCCGCTATCAACCCTGGGAACAGCGGTGGAGCTCTTTTAAATTTAACAGGAGATTTAATCGGAATAAATACGGCCATTGCAACTGGAGGTTTTGAACGATCCAATAGGGGAGTAGGGTTTGCCATTCCATCAAATATGGCAAAACGTGTCATGGATGATTTAATCACAAAAGGATACGTCGTTCGTTCCTGGTTGGGGGTGTATATACAGGAAGTGGATGATAAAATTGCCAAAAAACTTGATTTAGATAAAAGGGATGGTGCACTGGTGGGAAGTATCGTTGAGAATAGTCCAGCTCAGAAAGCAGGAATATTAGAGGGAGATGTGATTATTCGGTTTAATGAAAAGGCTATAAGGAACCCGTCCCATTTGAAGAATGTTGTGTCTTCAACTAAACCAGGAACCAAAAGTCGTGTTACAGTCATTCGGGAAGGACAAGAAAAATTCATACGGGTCACGCTCGAGGAGCTAAAAACAGATTCACAAATATTTGCCTCTGGTCCATCAAAATCTTACAATTCTGTTGGGTTTTCGGTTCAGGATCCTTCATCTTCACTTGCGCATCAATATGGTTTTGATGAGGATGAGGGTGGTGTTGTTATCACAAAAGTAGATCCCAAGAGTGAAGCCGCTGAACTGGGGGTTCGGGAAGGAGATTTAATACAAAGAGTGGGCTCCGAAAATATAAATACTAAAAAAGAGTTTAATAAACTGGTTGAGGAATCCAGGGAGGATGGTGTTGTTCTTTTACTTATTAAAAGGGAAGATATATCCCGGTTTTATGCGCTTGATTTGAGGGAATGAAATAAGATAGAGATATTAATTCTATTCTTTAGTTTCCAGACATGATAAAAAATACAGATAAATTACATTTATAGTTTAAATGAATTCCTTCATCACAGGAATAATTGTGCGATAATACATTGAGTGTCCATCAATTGAAAAATAAATTAGTTTATTAATATTAGTACGCAAAACGCACTAAAAAAGTAACTGTGTACAACCATTTTAACTATCAACCGGGGATAGTTTTCGTACATTTGAAATCAATTCAATTTAATAATATTGGGCAATTTTTTCAGTTTAAATTCTTTCCGTTTTTTTTCCATAATTTTATACTAATTCATGCACATAAAAAAAGTTGATGCTAAAGTAGATTTCGTAAAGTTAGAACACAAAATCTTTGATTATTGGGAGTCTAACCAGATTTTTCAGAAGCGGGTTGAGAAAAACAAGGGCAAACCGAAATGGAGTTTTATTGATGGTCCCATTACGGCCAATAACCCTATGGGAGTGCACCATGCCTGGGGAAGGACATTAAAGGACGTTTATCAGCGGTACAAGGCAATGAAGGGACATGAACTTCGTTACCAAAACGGATTTGACTGTCAGGGGCTATGGGTGGAAATTGAGGTAGAAAAGGAATTGGGGTTTTCCACAAAAAGGGAGGTGGAGGATTTTGGTATCGAAAAATTTGTCCAAATGTGCAAGGATAGAGTACATAAATATTCAAAGATTCAAGCAGACCAATCCAAACGATTAGGATATTGGATGGACTGGGACAATTCCTATTTTACTATGTCCGAAGAAAACAATTATACAATTTGGACTTTCCTTAAAACATTATATGAAAGAGGCAAAATATATAAAGGGACAGATGTTGTACCTTGGTCCGGGCGCTCTGGAACATCTTATTCTCAAATGGAAATTATTGAAGGCAGAAAATTAGTCGCCCATAAATCTGTTTTTGTCCGCTTTCCTCTCATTGATAGGGACAAGGAATATCTATTAGTATGGACGACAACTCCTTGGACACTCTCATCCAATGTAGTTTCAGGAGTAAATGGAAATCTAGATTATTTGAAAGTAAAAGCCGCAGATGGATCTATTTATTATTTTGCAGAACAAAATTTGGAATACCAGCGTCTTGAAAGACAATTTAAAGAAAAAACTCAGTGGATTGAAGGAATCCCTAAATTAAAAACAATTGCTCAGTTGTTTAAGGAAAGAGGCGGTTTCGAAAGACTGGGAATAGTAAAAGGTTCAGAAATGGTTGGGTGGAGATACAAAAGCCCTTTTGATGATTTACCTGCTCAATCAATTTTGGGAGGATATCCAATTACTAACAAAGCTTTAGAAAAAAATCAGCGATCAGCAGTTACCCAACACAAAGTCATTGATCCGGGTAAAGATAGTATTGGCAATGACATTGTGGTTGCTGGTGAAGGGACTGGTATCGTTCATATGGCACCAGGATGTGGTGATATTGATCATCGTGTTGGTGAAAAATTAGGATTAGTGAACATTGCACCTCTGGATGAGGAATCAAAATTCATACAGAAATTTGGATGGTTAAGCGGAAAAACTGCCACAGATCCAAAGACAACCACAGAGATTATAGAAAATTTAAAGGAAAATGAATTTCTGTTCCATGTGGAGGATTATCCTCATGTTTATCCACATTGCTGGCGTTCAGGG
>CAZOUJ010000061.1:0-2332 GCA_964582955.1 uncultured bacterium | reverse complement strand
TGGCGGGATGAAATCAAAAAAGTTGTGAATGAAATTAAATGGATTCCAGGTTGGGGACAGGAGAGGGAGCACGAGTGGTTGGACAATATGGGCGATTGGATGATCTCTAAAAAACGGTTTTGGGGATTAGCACTCCCAATCTGGACATTTGAGGATGGCTCTTATTTTGTGGTGGGGTCCAAAGAGGAATTGAAAACACTTGCCGTGGAAGGATGGGAAGAATTTGAGAGGAACTCTCCTCACCGTCCTTGGATCGATAAAGTAAAAATTTGTCATCCAGAAACAGGATTAATTGGGGAAAGAATTCTTGATGTGGGTAATCCATGGTTGGACGCGGGGATTGTTCCCTTTTCAACCATAAAGTATAATTCGGATCGAGACTATTGGGAGAAATGGTTTCCCGGTGATTTTGTGACTGAATGTTTTCCTGGCCAGTTCAGAAATTGGTTTTATTCCTTATTGGCTATGTCAACTGCCCTTGAAGGAAAAGCACCATTTAAAACTTTATTAGGCCATTCTCTCGTGAAAGATGAAACCGGTAGAGATATGCACAAATCATGGGGAAATGCCATCTGGTTTGATGAGGCTGCTGAAAAAATGGGGGTGGATGTGATGAGATGGATGTATGCATCTCAAAATATTGAGCATCATCTTTTGTTCGGATATGGTCCTGCTAAAGATGTTCGCAAAAAGTTGATTACGTTATGGAACGTTTATTCCTTTTTCGCAACCTATGCTGCCGTAGATGGATTTGAACCTGGTAATTTAACACTGCGATCTGCGGATTTAACACTTTTGGACAAGTGGATTTTATCTAAAATCAATGTATTGATTGAAGAAATGGATTCACATTTGAATTCGTTTAAACTACATAGAGGCATGTGGAAAATTGAACGTTTCCTTGAAGATTTATCAAACTGGTATATACGCCGAAACCGAAGAAGATTTTGGAAAACCGAAGATGACTTTGATAAACAAATAGCCTATCAAACCCTTTATGAAGTTTTGGAAAACCTCATTAAGATTTGTGCTCCTATTCTTCCGTTTGTTACAGAAGCGATTTATCAAAACATTATAAAACATTCTGATTCTTCTGTACCGGAGAGTGTACATTTATGTGATTATCCGCAATCTGATTCTGCTCTCATAGATCATGACTTAATGGAAAAAATGGATGTCCTGAAAAAAGTGGTTGAATTGGGTCGGAATGCCCGGAATAAAGCTAATTTAAAAATACGTCAGCCCTTGGCATCACTGGTATTTTATATTCCCAAAAAAGAAAACGGTAATTTTTTATTAGACAACCACAATGTGATTTTGGACGAGCTGAACGTAAAATCTATTCGGAAAGCCAAATCTGAGGGAGAAATTATTGAGTGGAATGTGAAACCAAATTTGAAAATAGTTGGTCAAAAATTAGGAAATAGATTACCTGAATTTCGTAAATTCCTTAACTCTCAAAACACAGTTCATATATTAAATGAACTGAAAACTAAAAAGGAGATTAAGGTTAATTTGGATAGTGGGACTCTCATATTAACGAATCAAGATTTTTTAATCGAATATGTTCCAACAGAAGGATATTCTTCCACATCAGACAATGGGATTTCCGTTGGTTTATCTACAGAATTGGATGAACAGTTGATTCAAGAAGGAGCAGTCCGTGATGTCATTCGCCAGGTACAAATTCTTAGAAAAGATGCAGGATTTGCAGTTGAAGATCGTATTCAGGTTTTTACAGATTGGTCACCTGAGCTGGCACCGGCAATTGAAAAGTTCAAGGAATATTTTTGTGCAGAAACCCTAGCAGTTTCATTAATGAATTATTCAGAGGGCAAGGAGTTTGAGTCTCATTTAAATATTGAGGATGACAAAATACCCATTGCTCTAAGCAGAGTAACAAATAATTGAGGGAAAAATGGCAAAAAAGAAACAATATACAAAAGCAAAATTAAATTCATTTAAAAAACAAATCTTAACCCTGATTAATGATGTTAATCATGAAGTAAATGATATGAAGGAAGGAGTAGTAAATCAGAAACCGACAAAATCTATGTCGCCTGATTCAATTTACAGTGTCCATATGGCTGATGCGGGAACGGATGCACATCAAATGGAAAAAAATTTTTTATTTATTTCCCGGGAGAATAGCTACGTAAGGAACCTGGAAGATGCCTTGGAAAGAATTGATGCTGGAAATTTTGGAGTTTGTGCATTGTGTAGTGAATTAATCCCAGAAGAAAGAATGATAGCATAACATTCTAAAATATAATTTCATGGAGTTTGAATATTATTATATAGCTGTTTCTCTAATGTTCCATCTACATTATAA
>CAZOUJ010000060.1:8229-8480 GCA_964582955.1 uncultured bacterium | reverse complement strand
CCGCCAATATCACCTGTAACGGACATAATGATGATCCGGTCACCGGAATATGGTGTTGCATCATCCTGAGTACCCCAACCCGCTACGGGATTAGTAGTCCCATTATTTGCAAGAAGAATCTCATCCTGTCCGTCACCATCTATATCACCGATAGAAAATCCTTCAACTCTTGATTCAGCAAGTGAATCATTGAGAGCATCCATAAAATTCCCTCGGAAAGCTGCTTCCGTGCCATACCCGTTATCGGTACC
>CAZOUJ010000060.1:4710-8121 GCA_964582955.1 uncultured bacterium | reverse complement strand
TCTCCGGTATGTACATCTCTTGGTGTGGAATAGTCGGCCGTAATTACTGCTGATGCCCACACAAAGGCTAGAGTATCTGTTCCAGCTTGTTCAAAGCAATAAACCTGTCCGCCATTCGCATAACTGGTAACCCATACTTCCTTATTGCCATCCTGATCTAAGTCTACACCAGATACAACACCGCGTCCCACATCATAAGGTAGTCCGCCAAAAAGTGTATCTGTTCCGGCTATGTAACTGGGTGCCACACCAGTTTGTACAAAGCCTCCTTCTGAAAAAGCAAAGGACCCTATGCTTGCAACTACAAAAAATTTAATAACTATTTTTTTCATATATTCTCCTAGGTTAAGTTGTGCGTGTTAATTTTTTGGGGAAGGAAATTAAGAATATTTTTTATGGATATTTATATTTATTTTTATTCTATTGTACTATTATCAGTAAACTCGCAACTCATAATTGTAGAAAAAGCAAAAAGATTATATTAATGATAAAAAAACGTCAAATACTTCTAGCTATGTTCTCTATTTCTTACCTAATTGCTTCAGGAGGAAAGATTACTGGTCGTATAACCAGCATTGAAACGGGTGAGCCTCTTCCCGGTGTAAATATTTTTATTGAAGAAGTATCCCTTGGTGCAGCAACTGATGTGAATGGAGAATATGTAATTCTGAATGTTTCTCCGGGCAGTTACACTCTCCGGGCTACGTATATAGGGTATGCTACACACCTTGTGCAGTCCCTGAATGTAAACACTGATATGACCACTCGTCAGGATTTTATTTTGAAACAAGAAGTTATTAAAGGAGATATAGTGACAGTGGTGGCAGAACGGCCATTAGTTCAAAAAGATTTGACCGCTTCTCAGAAAATCCGCACCGCTGAGGATATAAAGGACATGCCAGTGGAATCTTTTTTAGGTGTTCTAACAACACAGGCTGGTGTAAACCAAGGAGCAGGCGGTGAACTGCATATACGTGGTGGTCGATCAAATGAAGTGGGATACTACATAGATGGCGTATCCGTAGCCAACCCGATTTTTACAAACAGCCTTGCGGTAAACATTTCCAATAAAGCCTTGGAAGAAATGAAAGTTGTCAGCGGTGCATTTAACGCAGAATACGGTAATGCCATGAGCGGAATTGTGAATCTCCAGATCAAGGAAGGTGGCTCAAAATACCATGGAAGTTTGTCTACTTATTCCGGTGATTATTTTTCTGGTGCTACAGATATATTCATGAATATTGATGATGTGAATTATTTGTCAAATAAAGTTTTGGAAGGGTCTCTGAATGGTCCGGTACCCCTGCTCTCCAGAGGGAATAAATTTACATTTAATGTCAGCGGAAAATACAGTGACAATAAAGGATACCTTTATGGACAGAGAGAACATAATCCAGATGATTTTGCGGATTTTCGAGTCTCAGATTATTGGGTGATAGAGCTTGGTGGCGATAATGAATACGTGCCCATGAATCCATCAAAACGTCTAAATTTGCTGTCCAAACTGACATACCGATTCTCACCGAAGATAAAGCTGTCTGCACAATTGCTCCATGACGGCAGAGATTGGAAATCATACACTCATGCTTATAAATATAATCCGGACGGAACATATAATCATTATACCCAAAACTATAATTATTCACTGAGATTAACTCAGGCATTTTCCCGGTCCTATTATGAAGCAAATGTTTTCTATGCGACCACAGATTTCAAGCAGTATTTGTACGAAGATCCTTATGATGAACGATATGTATCCACAAATTGGATCCTAGGGACTCCACCATCAACGACCATTGTATTTGGAGGGACCCAGATGGGTCATTACTCAAGGGAATCTAACTCGAAGGGTGGGAAGTTCGATCTCACAAGTCAGATAACCAGTAAACACGAGGTAAAAATTGGAGCCAGTGCCCGGATAGATAATCTTGAGGAAGATAATTTTACTGTACTGTATGATGGTTATGCATATCCCCAGCCAACCGTGCCTCCGGCAAATGAATCCCCAAGACACAACTATTACAACAAACAGGCATTGTTCGCTTCTTCCTATATTCAGGATAAAATTGAATACCCGGACATGATCGTTAATGTGGGCGTTCGTTATGATTTCTTTGATCCTGATGATGATTATATTTCGGACCTTCTGAACCCTGAAGGAGAAAGGAAACAGGCCAATAAAAAATCAATGGTGTCGCCAAGACTGGGGGTCTCGTTTCCCATAACTGATGAAGGGATTCTCCATTTTAGTTATGGACATTTTTATCAGGTCCCAACGCTACGGCGACTCTATAAGGCAAGTATTTTTGGAGCTAATATTTCACCCACTGTTGGGAACGCAAACCTCAAACCGGAAAAAACGGTACTCTATGAATTTGGTTTACAGCAGCAGTTCACAAAAATCCTTGCGATTGATGTGAGTGCTTACTACAAGGACATTCGTGACCTGTTAGCTCTCCAATCTATAGATTATTTATCACCGACCTATGGTCCTGCATCTTACTCAATTTATTTGAACAAAGACTATGGGAATGTGAAAGGATTTACACTTAGCCTTACAAAACGTTATGATCGCATTTCGAGAACTTCTGTTTTTCTGGATTACTCCTATCAGGTAACTGAAGGAAACAGTGTTACATCCGGATCTTTTTATTTTAATGCTTTGACAGGTGACGAAGAGGAAAAAAGGATCGTACCGCTTAACTGGGATCAACGCCATGTTATGAGTGCTACTTTAAGTATCAGCGAGCCAGAGCAATGGGGAATCAGTTTCATTGGCAAACTGGCTCATGGCTGGCCACACACACCAAACATTCCATTTGCAAATTATATACCAAACCCGAACAGCGCACGAAAGCCATGGCAGAACAATGTGAATGTGAGAGTTCATAAGAACTTGAATCTTGGTAGAATAAATGTGATCCTATTTATGAAAATATATAATTTATTCGATACCAGAAGTGAGAGGTATGTATTTGATGATACCGGACGGGCAGGTTACACATTTGTAAACAGGTCTTCCCAGGAAACAGAAGCTTTCAAAGATCATTATGGTGAACCAGGGGTACATACATGGGAGGAATATCAAATTAGGCCGTACTATTACAGTTCACCAAGATCTGTACAGGGGGGTCTTTCTGTTGACTTTTAATGTTACCAGGAAATTGGATGAATAATTTTAGCACAACAAACTATAGATATGCAATAACCGCACTATCCATTGTTGGTATGTTATTGTTTCTTACCAATCCGCTTTATGGCCTATGGCCGTTTAAAGAAAAACATGATAATAAACTGTCAGAAAAACTTGTTCCGGAAAAAGATTGGACAGAACCTCAACATCAGGAATTTTACAAATGGCGTGAAGGTATTCTCCAAAAACAAATGGATGAGGATGATGATCAACAACTT
>CAZOUJ010000060.1:0-4700 GCA_964582955.1 uncultured bacterium | reverse complement strand
TCTCCATTTACATCTGCTAATGGATTATATTCATTTTCAAGGATTATGTTAATTGTAATTACAATATCTAATACATCTAATATTTTTTCATCATTTAGATCACCTAAGGTTGAATTCGCAGATTGAAAAATATGATAACCTGCAGTCGGATAAATTTATACCGGAAAAGGATTGGACGAAAGGGCAGTATCAGGAATTCTACAGATGGCGTGAAGGCATTCTCCAAAAGCAGATGGATGACGATGATGATCCTCAACTTTTGAGGAGACAGAAGGCCATTCTTAACGGTAATAAAATCACAACAGAAATATGGAACTATGGAAGTATTTCCAGCCCTGGAAATAGAGTGACCGATATTGTATGGGAAGGGCTGGGATATGGTTACGAGTTTGGACCTTTTATCTGTGCTGAAGTTGAAGTACCTCCTAACAGCCATCTGGATGCCTACATGAAGACTGATGAATTTGGAAACCCGGTTATTAACGATGATGGTGATACTGTCTGGGTAGCAAAAGTCATCTGTGATGGCATAGTCTCTCTGGGAGGTGAAGTATCGCCCGATGGTAAAGAAATCTGGGGATGGCAGCCTCTTGCCTATAATTTGGAAGGTGTCCCCTATGCAGATCCGGTAAGCAACTACATTCCTACATCGAATGACTTAGACCGGGATGGGGACGGGAAACCAGACAGCTGGCCTGAGGGATGGTACAATGAATTGCTTAAGGAATTTAAGTGGCCTGGGGCTTTGCGTCAGGGAGCCTCCAACTCAGATATGGAATCATTTTTTGTTGTGGATGATCGTACAAATAAAGAATTCGAATACTATCCTTTTCCAGAAGATTCCACACATAAAGGATTGGGGATTGAGATAGAATGTCGTTATTACCAATGGGCCAATCCACTGGCTGAAGATATTATTTTTCTCATTTATAAGGTCACAAATAAGAGGCAAAAAGACTTGAATGAAGTAATGTTTGGTATGTGGGGAGATCCACATATTGGCGGTCCATCAAACTGGCAGGATGATTTGTCATTTTTTGATCAGGATATTAATATGGTTTATTGCTGGGATGAAGACGGTCAAAGTGACGTTTCTGGCCGTCAACCAGGTTATTTTGGATATAAATTTCTTGAAAGCCCAGGGGATCCTTATGACGAAATTGATAATGACAACGATGGAATGGTTGATGAGAGCAGGAGCGATGGAATTGATAATGATGGCGACTGGGATCCGGAAAAACATGACGTAGGTGTGGACGGTTTACCAAATACGGGAGACTATGGGGAGGGTGACGGGCTCCCAACTGCGGGGAATTTATTTGATATCCGGCAACCAGGGGAACCAAACTATGAATGGACAGATCTGGATGAAGCAGATATGGTAGGTCTGACAGGATTCTCATCCCCTGTATTCGGTGGAAATAACACCATTTCAAATGATCAATATGTATTTGAGAATTTCCTGACCCCTGGAATCTTTGACTCTGCCAATGCAAACACAGCAGGTGATTATATTTTTATCTATAGCTCAGGGCCGATCAATCTGCCTGCCGGAGAGGCCCGGCGATTCTCGATCGCACTGCTGGTTGGACAAAACTATGAAGAGCTAACACTGAACGCATTAACAGCTCAATGTATTTATGAGCGAAATTTTCAATTTGCAAAACCACCCGAAAAACCCCATGTGACCGCCGCTCCGGGAGATGAGAAAGTGACACTCTATTGGAACGATATTGCGGAATATTCTATTGACCCAATCTCAGAGAAAAATGATTTTGAAGGATATGTAATTTATCGCAGTACAGACCCTCAATTTTTAGATCAACAAACCATTACTGATGCGTATGGCTCTCACTTTCTGTTTACTCCACTTGAAATGGCAGGCGGGGCACCGGCTAAGTTTGATTTGGTAAACGATTACAGTGGACTGAGCAATATCCCATACACAGGGCACGGCATACCATATAATTTGGGCAACAATACCGGGATTCGACATTCCCTTGTTGACTCTAATAATGTTATTAATGGACAAGTGTATTATTATGCAGTGGCCTCCTACGATCATGGAGACGACAGTTTACAAATTGCACCTGCAGAATGTTCAAAACAGATAACATTGAATCCAGAATCAAATGAAATATTCCTAGATGTCAATACAGTTCAAATCATACCCAGAGCACCAGCAGCGGGATATTCAGCTGGTGGCCTAACCAGTACAGGAATATTCCATGAAGAGGGCATAGCGACGGGTGAAGTCAGTATTGAAATCATTGACCCGATGCAATTTGAGAACAGTGATACATTCCGTGTCACGTTCAAAGAATCACCAACACGGTATTCGGTTGAAGATACAAAACCCATTGAAGATATTCTGATTGCGAATATTGATAAATTTATTGGATTGTCCTACGGAAACATTGTTGAACAATCATTTCTACTTACAAGTATGGATGGTTCTATGGTTTATGCTGACAGTGTAGACTATGAACTGGATATGGAGTATGGTCGTGTACGTGCAATCCCTGATACATCTGGAGGAAGTTTGGAGGATGATGTGGCATATCTCGCAATCTATACTTATTTCCCCATTAAAGACAGTGAACTGCTGGATAATGAGGAATCAAACCCAGTCTTCGACGGGATGAAAATATATGTAAAGAATCAGCCTCTGGAATTAGATGATACAAAAACAGAATGGAATACCTTTAGCCCCACTAATTATACCGGGGTGGTTGGAGTTTATTCACAAGGAGGGAACGCTTATCCAGCAGACTATGAAGTTCGGTTTTCATCAGCAAATGTTGACACGGGGTCTTTTGCAGGTATTTTAACTCCATTCGAAATATATAAAACTACAATGGGAATGATTCCCGAAAAGCAAAGATTCGCAATTATCAAAAAACCACCTAATGATAGCAATGATATGTGGGACACTCACGATGAGATTGTGCTGTTTGAAGGGGAAGGATTTGGATCGCCAACTTGGATGATAAAATTTTTAATGCCTTCCCAGGGAACGGCTGTTCCACCAGGCGATGGGGATATTTATTATATTGCAACAACACGCCCTTTCTATATTGAGGATGTATTTACATTTGTTACAACGGCATCTCGAATAGATCAAGAACTGGGAATAAATGAATTGGATAAAATATCTGTTGTCCCTAATCCATATGTTGTAACAAATGTTCTGGAACAGTTAGATAGACAAAATCCTCGAGATAGGGGTCCACGGCGTGTATATTTTAATCATTTACCAGCCGAATGTACCATTCGGATTTATACTATGTCAGGTGAACTGGTGAATACGCTGACCCACCAATCAACAATTGATGACGGGAAAGAGTATTGGGACCTCACAACAAATGATAATTTCCCAATAGCCTATGGGGTTTATCTCTTCCACGTCGATGCAGGGGAGTTAGGAGAAAAAATCGGTCGTTTTGCGGTAATCAAATAATATAATAATGAAAATATTTCACAATAATAAAAGAGTTTTTATCGTTATCCTTACAATGGTTTTACTCATGAATCATAACATGGTTTACGGACAACTGGATAACACACAAACAATGACAAAATCAGGAACCACTGGTGCACAGTTTCTGAAAATTGGTGTTGACGCCCGTGCCACAGCAATGGGAAACGCCTTTACTGCTATGGAGGGCGATGTAAGTTCCATTTTTTGGAATGCAGCTGGCTTAGCAAATGTACAGAGATTAGAAACTATATTTGTCAATAATGACTGGCTGGCTGGAGTTGGTTTTCACTATCTTGGGTTTGCTCTTCCACTACGGCGTATTGGTGTTCTTGGATTAAGTGTTACGAGTCTAACCGTACCGGATGATAAGGTTCGTACTGTTGCTAAACCTGAAGGAACGGGAGAGTATTGGGGGGCTCAGGATTTGGCAGTTAACCTGTCCTTTGCAAGAAAACTAACGGACAAATTCAGTATTGGGGGAAATGTTAAATATATACAGCAAACGATCTGGCACTCCCATGCCAATACATTTGCACTGGACTTTGGAGCATTATTTATTACTCCGTTCAAAGACATTCGTCTTGGAGCAAGTCTGGCAAACTACGGTGGTGAATTACATATGACCGGAAGAGATCAGAAACTGAGTGTAGACCCGGATCCTATTAATCAAGGGAATGTTGAGTTTGTAAACGCACTTTATGAAACCGATTCTTTCCCCCTTCCACTGATATTTCGAGTTGGCCTATCCGGGGAACTGATTAAAACAGAATCACTCCGTATAAGTTTTGGGGTTGATGCTCTTCACCCAAATGATAACACAGAAGCTGTGAACGCAGGTCTTGAACTTGCAGTTAGAGAAACATTCTTCATACGTGGCGGGCATGGAAACCTCCTTAGAGAAAATGCAGAAGAAGGATTAGCACTTGGCGGAGGATTTCATTACCGTCTCGGAGGGACACAGGCTATCTTAAGAATTGATTACTCCTATGTTAACTTCGGACGATTGAAAAATGTTAAGCGATTGTCGATAGGAATTATTCTTTAATCCTACTTCATTCAATAGATCTTATATTGTCTGATTATTTCTAAATAGTTTTCTAATTGATCTCCGGTTGACGTTATAATCATATCTAGAGGTTTCCTTGATTTGACATGCGCTGCCAAGCGATTGGAACCCCTAAGTCTATCAATAGTAGTCAAAAACTGTAGCGAATCTGGA
>CAZOUJ010000059.1:0-8546 GCA_964582955.1 uncultured bacterium | reverse complement strand
TATGATAATTTTTTCAAACATGATTAAGATATGGATTTAGACACTTTTAGGTTCAATTTTTAATTCAGTAATTATGCCTAACTCTTCTTAAGTAATTTTATTGCAATTACGAATATGTTCAACAGTTGCGAAATGTATCTCCAATGTTGATATCAACACCGTTCAGAAAATTCGGTGTCTCCATGGTTTTCTTCCCTTCTCTTTGTATCGTTAATAGTTTAATATGTTCATCACCGGCTTGAATGATAAGCTGTTTTTTATCACAATAAACCACCGAGCCTGAATTTTGTTTCCTAGAGGACTGCTGAATGTTCGATCTCAATATTTTAATACGCATTCCATTAAAATATGTAAAGGCCCCCGGTTTTGGAGCTAGTCCACGAATTTGATTATGAATTATTTCAGCAGGTTGTGCCCAATCAATACAAGTGTCACTTTCCTTGATTTTCGGGGCTGAGGTAGCATTAGAATGATCCTGCTCTCGCGGAGATAATGAATTATCTTTCACTCTATTTAGTGTATTCAATAATAAATCAGCTCCTTTTTTAGACATTTTCTTAGATAATGTTCCAAAAGTATCAGAATCATTAATTGGAACTTTCATCTGCATTAGAATTAATCCTGTATCCACTAATCTTCGGATGATAAATGTGGTTAATCCGGTCTCCCTTTCACCATTCATAATAGCTCTTTGTATTGGTGCTGCTCCACGATATTGAGGAAGGAGAGAAGCATGAAGATTAATTGATCCTTTTTCTGGAATGGTCAGAAGTGACGTCGGCAAAATTTTAAATGCAACCACTAAAAAATAATCTGGATTCAAAGTGTTCATTTCTTTCAAAAAATTTGGATCATTTAATGTCTGAGGCTGAAAAAGAGGTATATTTTGACTTTCTGCAAATTCACCAACTTTTGTTAATTTTTTTGCTTTGTTCCTTCCAATAGATTTTGAAGGATTAGACACAACCGCTAACAGGCTATTTTCAGATTCAACAATATTTTTTAAGCTGGGAACCGCAAATTCAGGATTTCCCATGAATATTATATTCACCCTAGCCTCAACTCTTTTTTATAATTTAAACCAGTTTTTGCATGTGGATAAAAAATTACAAATAAACTTCGGGCCTTGATTTTTTATGAGACCCTTTAATAGAAGTTTTTTTTATATTTCGAATGCTCTTTAAGTATGGTATCCTTGCCGCTTTGCTTACCCGATCAATGATTAATATTCCATTTAAATGATCCATTTCATGCTGGATCGCCCTTGCAAGCAGACCGTCAAATTCTTCAACCTTTTTCTTCTTATCCTTATCTTGGAAACTGAATGTTATAATTTCCGGTCTGATGACATCAAACTTTATCTCAGGAAGAGAAAGACAACCTTCAGAATACTCGGATTCACCCTGGTAACTTTCAATTGTTCCGTTTATAAAAACACGAGGGGTTTCATTTTCATCAAGATGGGAAATATCAACAACAAATAAATTCTTATTTACTCCGATCTGATTGGCTGCTAAGCCAATACCCTCAGCTTCATACATGGAGTCCATCATATCATCAATAAGGTCGGATAAATCTTCATCTGGAAACACATCTTTACATTTTTTCCGAAGAATGGGATCACCATAGTATACGATATCCCTAACTGCCATTAAGCATTCATTCCTTCTGATAAAGTATCATCATCGTTTGTTGCACCAGCTAATCCAGCAATGGATGATCTATTCACGGTGATATTTACATTTTTACCCAAATTCAGAACAAGGATAGATCCTTTTTGTTTGATGCCTGCAATTGTTCCATGAATTCCGCCAATTGTAATGATTTTATCTCCTTTTTTAAGAGACTGGATCATTTGTTGTTTTTCCTTTTGTTTTTTTGTATTTGGTCTAATCATCAGGAAGTATACAATTGACATTATAAGAATAAAAGGTAGCATGGCTGCTAACCCACCACCCTGTCCAGAGTCACTTCCTGCCATTGCTTGTATGATTTCCAAAATTCTCTCCTTAAAATTTGCATGTGAAATTAGAAAGTCTACCATCGTTTGACAAGGTGTACTATCGCAGATTTTAATAAATTGATATGAACGTAATAACTATAAACAAAGAAATAAAAATACCATATTCAGAATTAAAATTTGATTTTTTTCGATCATCAGGTCCAGGAGGGCAGCATGTGAATAAAGTTGAAACAGGTGTTCGCCTTCGGTTTGATGTAACCCATTCCATATACTTACCTGATGACATGAAAAAAAGACTGATATTGATTCATAACAGTAAGATAAATCGAGGTGGTAAACTGTTGGTTGAATCCACAATATATAAAAGTCAGCATAGAAACAAACTGGAAGTGATAGCAAAATTGACTCAATTACTCGTTCAAGCATCCAAAAAAGAGAAAAAACGAATAAGAACAACACGGACAAGGTCATCAATAGAAAGACGTTTATTTAAGAAGAAAAAACGAAGTAACATTAAAAAACTACGAAGCAAACCTGACCCGAATGATTCTTAGCCTGATTCGAAAGAAAAATTTTAACCAGGTTGCTGTTTGTGTTACAAGAGAATTGTTGGAAAAAGTTATATATTCAAACTACAATGACCTATGATTTACAGCACAAATTATAGAAACAGAAGCCAATTATTTTAATGATAAACCATATCATGCTTCATTGAGGTTTACCGAAAAATGAAGAGTACTTTATATGCCTCCCGGAACAATCTATATGTATTTTTCAAGAGGGTCAGATTCTTTGAATATAAGTTGTCTTGGAAGGGGGAATGCAGTCTTAATAAAATCAGGATATCCGGTCAAACACATCTGTGTAAATCCATAAATTTGAGAGTAAATGATTGAGATAAAAAACAATTTAATTTGAACCGGTTATTTATATCAGATCAAAAATATAATCCCAAAAAAATTCTCTCACCACACCGTTTAGGTACTAGAAAATGAAGAGATGAACATCTATTCCACAGATTTATTGACTATCGATTATCAAAATATTGTTCAAAAACCCTCATTAAAAAATAGGCTGAAGAAGGAATTGATTTTCTATTAAACTATAGTGATTAGAATTACTGGATATGGATTTCGACTGTGGTTCCTGTATCTGGAGAAGATTCAAGAATCCGAATAGTTCCATGATGTAATTCTTTAATAATCCGATAACTGAGCGATAAACCAAATCCCCATCCATGTTTTTTTGTTGTAAATCCAGGTTGAAATACTTTTTTCCAATTTCGTTTCAAAATGCCTTTACCTTCATCTTTAATTAAAATATGAATACCCCTTCTCTCTGATGAAATTTTTACATATACTGTACCTGCGTTTGATCTCAGAGAATCTAATCCATTTTTAATAACATTTTCAATAGCCCAAGACAATAAGGTTTCATTTGCTTTTACTTTAATCTCAGGAGAGATTTTATGTTCAATCTCAATTTTTAATTTATTTGAGGGTAATCTACGGTTTAAATAATTTATAACACCTTTTATTAATTCAAGAACTTTTACATAGTTTAATTTTGGACTTGATCCAATTTTGCCAAACCGGTTTCCTACTTGCTCCAGTCTGTTTACGTCAGCTTCAATCTCTGGAATGATATCTGTTATTTCATCCGGGTGAGATTTTAGACGTTGAGTCCACCCAATTAGTGCAGAAACAGGAGTCCCCAACTGATGCGCCGTTTCCTTTGCCATGCCCGTCCATATATTATTATTTTCTGTCTTTCTTATATAAGTAAACCCAATTATGCCTAAACATATAAAAAAGCCAATGACACCAATTTCAAGATAGGGGAGCCACAATAACTGTCGGATGAGATGCGAATCTCCAAAATGTAAATAGCCCAAAAGTTGTTTCTCACCAGTCACAGGGTCAGAAAAAAATAATTCAATCGGTGCATTTTGTTGATCCATAAAATCTTGACTCTGCTTAATGACTGATGGATCCATCCAATCACTCGGAATATTTTTCCAAGATTGGGGGTTACCTAAGGCATCTGACTGAATAATAGGAAATTGGATTTGAGTGATGATTTTATCAAAAATAAAATTTAGGTTTTCATCTGTTTCGCTTTTCACAGCTTCAGCAATTATTTCTGAATACATCTGAACAATATTTCGGTTGTCTTCTCTCAGGCTTTCAACTATCCATTTTGAATAAAAAAGAAATCCTGTAAATAAAAGAAATCCAATGAGTAATAATCCTACTTTTATATTGGTTGAATAACGGAAAGATGTCACTTCAGTTTAACCCTTTATTTTATATCATGAATAAACTATACATTTCTTCTTTCTGTATAGGACCTTCCTTCTTTAACAAGATCTGTTAAAAACCAGTTCTCGTTGTTCCATGGATCCCCTTTAATATCGATTTCCTCTGAAATATAAATGAATATCTGCTTTGGATTTTTGGGTTTTTTCCTACAATATTTATTCAATAAATCCCCCATGTTATAGAATCCAGCCGACTTTAATACACTAATCAAAAATTTGCTTCGTTTAATTGTATTACATTTAACCTGAACAATTCCTTTTTGGAAAGCGTATTTCCGCACAGCATGCAGGAGATTTTGGAAAATATATTTATTCATTCTATCAGCAAATATATCTATTATGAGAAATGTGTTCAGTTCCAATACTAAGACAGCATAACCCACCATTCTATCATTCTGATAATAACACAGAAAGGTATGGTTATGATAGGGATTATCTTTAAGTCTCCAGTTAAGGTAAAAAGCAGACCTATCAACCGTGATACCATATCGAGATTTATTCCGTTCCCAAAGATCCTCAATCTGAGAAAAAGAAACATCCATATCATTAAATATCTTTAGTTGACTCGTTAATGTAAACTTTGGCGGCTGGGGTATTCCTCTCAATAAAATGCTAAAGAAAAATGCCAATATTTTCCCAATCATTCGATTCTTTTTTATAAATAAGGGAAACATTGGTATAAGACTACCTGATGGTAATTTACTTTTAATTAAAACACGGTAGGATACCCAGTCATCAAAAGCACGATATCCAAGTTTTTTACGAATTCTTCCTGGAGTCCCTTTAGCAACATTACCAGTAGTAGTGAAAAAAACTTTAAATCGGTTTTTGGCTATTTCAAAATATTTCTTTTCGTGAGGGAAATATATACCCTTACCCCTTATATCGGGGTGACTCATGCAATTTTCTGTTTTTCCTGCTATGTATTTTTTACCAAAAAAACTTAGGGGAGTTGGGATAAGACTATATTGAGCTATTAATTGATCCTCAGAATTTCGCTCATTATCAAAAACAAGCCATATACCTCCCTGTCCATCCCAGGTATTTACCCACTCCCACACATATTCATCCTGATTTCTATGCCTACCAGTGACGAGTTTGTACAGGTTATTTATCTGTATTTCATCACCCGTTTGATAGGCCCTTTGTATTTTGCCTATTTTATTTCTCTTCGTATAGTTGGTTTAAAAAACTTTGTTCAATTTTCAGTAATAATTAATAGCTCCAAATAGTCGGTGAAAACTTTCCATTAAAAAATTATTCATTTTTCTTAAAAAACTTTGCAGGATTTCCATACCAAATCTCATTATCTTCAATATTGTTCCTTACTTGTGAGCAAGCTCCTATAATGCAGTTTTTACCTATACTAAAACCAGGCATTAGTGTGACATTTGCTCCAATGAGAGTCCCATCACTAATGCCCTTTACTATTTTTATTTTGTCTTCTTTTAAATTTGGGGTGTCAGTAAGAACAAATCCATATTTTATGGTAACATTAGATCCAATTAACGCATTAGCAGAAATAGTACATCTACTTCCAAACGATGTATTATCTCCTATCTTCACATTTTCTCTAATTTCACAATAAGCTGTAAAACTACAATTTTTACCTATCCTGGCTCCTTTTTTAACAACGCAAAAGGGGCCAATCTTTGTATTGTCACCAATTTCTACACCCTCTTCAATATAGGCTAGAGGATGGATGTCTGTATTTCTCCCATTAATTGATTGATTTGATTTCATCCTATTCTCCTTACATGGTTAAATCCAAAAGTTCTATGAAATATCATCATTACATACCTCCAGCGCATAAAAATATATATATCTATTCTTTAGTTTTCTTCTGATTCTCAATCCAGCATCAATAAAAGACTTTTCAATTATTTTAGTTTTGTATCCTTTATAATCCAGTTCCCAATGATGTGCATCAGTAAAGATTCTTCGTGCCAATATCTTCCATTCCAATTTAATTTTTTTCAACAAGGGAAGTTTCATTTCAAAATTTAATAATGTTCTCTCATTTCTTGGCAATGATATAAAAGCAAATTTTTTAACAAAAGTAGGGATTTTTTTTATAATCTTCTGAGATTCTTCAAAGGGAATATGTTCTAATATTTCAAATGCCATCAAGTGATCGTATTGTTCTTTAAAATCATACTCTACAACATTGGCTAATATATCCGGATTCTTGGCTTCGTCTATGTCAAGGGTGGTGACTTCAAAACCTTTGCTGCGACAATAGTTAGCTGTGAATTCGCTGCCAAGACCTATCTCAATAATCGTTTCAGATTTATTCTTATTAATAAAGCCTTCCATTATCTTTTGCTGATACCAATAAAAAATCCAATGATCACAAGGCTCAAGGTCTTTCGTCCATTCTGCACCATACTGATAAATGTTATTTTTGAATTCTACGCTTTTCAATTTCTCGCTCATATGGAAAGTTTCTTTATGGAATAAATTACCCTTGTGGAATGTTAAAAAATAAATTATTTAGAAACATTTTGCCTTATCTCAAATAAAATTATTCTATAAATAAAAAAGTTATAAACTAAATAAAACAATGCTGTGGTTAGTGTCAATGACCAAAATACAGATTCAATGTCAGATCGAAAATAGTACATTGAACTGAGACGGACGGCAAGTGAAACAATGGTCAGATAAAGTGCAATTTCCTGTTTGTTCATTATGGTAAATGTTGTACTTACAGGAGATGTTATAAACTGCATAAACATTCCTATAGCGAGAATCTGCATAATAACTCCAGAAAACTGCCACTCGTTCCCAAAAATTAGCTCCATAAAAAACGGGGAAAAAAGAAAAATGGATAAAAAAGGAACCAATCCTATACCAGCTAACCTATATACTGTTTTTTTATAAACATTTAATAGTTGTTCTGGTTCATGATTGAAGGTACTCGTAGCTTTTTGAAAATAAACTTTTGTTACGGATGTACCAAACAAACTCATTGGTATGATGGAGATACGGTTTGCCAACATAAATAGTCCCACCATTTCCATTGAAAAATATTTTGCTAAAAAAAATACTGGTATCTCTAAAGAAAGTGTATTCAAGAATACTATTGGTGAATTAACCATGGGAAACTTCTTATAACGAAGAGCAAGATTTCTCATAGAATGAGTAGTCTTTTCCTGAACCGTGATCATAGATTTTTTAATGTATAAAAAGGAAGCAATTAGTAAACCAAAAATGTAGCTTCCGACCAGTGTGTAAAATTCCGGATAAAACCACCCAAAACCGATAGCAGAAAATTGTGTGGTTGATACTTGATGGACCCGAACTAAGGCAAATTCACTAAATTTCTTTTTCCTCACCAGCCCATACTTGATGATCTCCAGCAGTCCATAAAAGAAAACACCTGCTGGGATCAATAGTGCTATATCTATAAGTTCAACAGCATTTAATAATGTTAATATTGGATACCGGAAAAAATAGAATAAAATCGCTGTCACAAGGGTAACCCCTGTTAATACAAGAAAGGATAGTTTGAACATTTTTGATGCCAGTGCATCCTCTTTGGGCAAAATAATGGCCATATCGTACCTCAAAGAGGCTACAACCCCGAGCATGGCAACAATTGATACCAGCAACTGATACCTCCCTAGATCTGAAATTGCAAATATGTTGGTAATGATAGGAAGAGTAAGAAGCCCTACAGCGCTAGCTACGACTGTGCTAGATGAAAGTTTCAGTACATTTTTTGAGAAATCAGATAAGTTCAGGAATCTTTCGGGAATCATTATAAAAAAACTACTTATTACTAAATTGGTTGTTAAAGGATGCTATTGTTTGAAATTCTGCATCTATTTCCTGTCCGTATTTGATTGTTTCTAACAGAACTTTTTCCCATTTTTTATATTTATATCCCGTGATAGTATTATTATGCCAAATAAAAATGAAATATCCAGAGAACTTATTTATTTCATCTATTAATTCTTTTATTACTTTTATTGCAGCATCGGGTTTCAGACCCATATAGTAAGGTTGTATCAGAGTTTTATCCATCATCTGAAATGGAATCTCCAAAAAGGAAAATGGTTTCTCGTTCTCAAAATCATAGGGAAAGTAAGGAAAGCAAAATCCATTTCTGAATCCAATATGTTCAGCAAATCCCAAAGATGTGTCATACGCCATTCCTGATTTTTCAATGACACGAAAAGAATCTGGATTACTCATCATAAGATAATGAATCGCCCCCCCTGTACTTTATTAGGAAACTTACTCAATTCACTGGATAGTTTC
>CAZOUJ010000058.1:0-8633 GCA_964582955.1 uncultured bacterium | reverse complement strand
ACTGTTCACCAAAAGTTATTGAATCTAAGATTGTTACACCGTCAATGTTCACAAGAGCCAGAAACTCTCCTCCGGAACTTAACTTAAAGTTCGTATGAAGCTCCCCCTGGTCCTGGTCCTCATCGCACCAGAACAGAAGAAAGCTTTGGTTCTGGATCACTGTTCCATCAGGGATCATCCATTTTGTCAGGTTATCTGAATCGTCTGTGAGGTATAATCCTCCTATGTCTTCTAATTCAGTTCCGGCATTATAGAGCTCCAGCCAATCATCAAATTCACCCGCTTCGTCTACATTGGTTGAATCATTGCTTGCAAGAAATTCGTTTAGTGTAATCTCATTTTCACCGATTCCAGATACTATTATTTCTACCGGTTTATGTCTGGGGAATAGATTGGACTGACCATTGGAGTCCTCACAATAAATTTGAAAATAACCAGATAAACCAGATAAAGGCGGGATTGACCCAGTCCATCGGTCCGATTCTTCTACTATCTTGGTATCAGGTACTGGCGTGAATATCATGGGGAAAATCTCAGTGTCCGATTCGAGAGATTCATAAAAATATATTGCAACCGATTGAACCCCAGCACTCCCGAAAACGGATGCCGTAACAAAAATACTATCTTCCGGAAATGGGATCGTGGGAGTCCAAGAAAAATCATACACTATAGGGGAGGCCTCTGTAAATGGTAATGGATTTGAGAGGGATCCCATTCGCAAGTTTACGAATTCTTTGATTCCCCTTTTTACATGGAGATTTTCATAATGATCTGATGAAAATGAGTCATGGTAATCTTCCATGGTAAAACCATAATCGTAGGTGCGATATTCATCAATTTCTGCCCACGGATCCAAATTAATTTTTAAGTTATCCAATCGATTTTCCCAATGGGATAATTCAAAAATATTGGTTGAAATAAAATCAATAAAATGTGCATAGAGATCTCGATATTCATCATGCTCCATGAGCCGTTCAGCGAGAGGACGGCCATCCCCATCAATTACAGGAAAATTAAACGGGTCAGTGTCTGTCCAGTCAATTTCGAACCAATCAATTCCCAACGTATTATCATAGTCATAGGGAATCCAGTGAAACCGGTTTTCGGAAGGATGATGGTAGAGATAATAATTATTTCTGAGAAACCAGTAATCATCCCAGCCTCCAGTAAGTACATTCACAGCAAAATATTTTAGAACCCCTGCAACATCCAGTACCGCCTCAAGCGAATCTGCAAACTCTGCGTCCGGTGTTTGGTTGATAATCCCAATCAGTCTGGCCAATTGTGAAAAATCATATGTATCCTTATTTGTTTTCAGATTATAGGGACGCTCATCATCATAGTAAGGATGATAGTCTTCAGGGTCATCACCCCTATAAGTCAAATCTGCAGGCCAAATACATTTCCATAAATTACCGGAATCATCTGAAAAGTTCTTTTCTAGAAATTCGTCATCTATATGCTCAACGGAAATATATAGTCCATAAAATTCATTATTGATATACACAGCCACATGTGTGGAACGGGATGTATTCATTCCCAAATCATGGTATAGATCCCAGCAGATTTTACTTCGGACAATGGAGGGATCATTGTTTTCTCCATTCAGATTTAGTTTTTCTACTCCGTGAAAACTGCGCCCTTGTTCAAAATGATTAATATCCAGTTTAAATGATTTTTTGGAAGCTACTCTTGAAGTATTCCCCCGTAGCCGAAATCCCACGCTGTCCATTGTTTCATCAAACCACTCAGACACATAACGAACTGTGGAAGGGTGCAAAGAGTCACTATATACATTTTCATAAATCCAATCCAGCCTAGAAGAATCAATAGTGATATATAGCTCATCTACTTCAGAATCATCAAAGAGTTTCCAACTGTCATCCTGAGATAAAACTATTCTTGCTAAACCAATTATTAAAATTAAATATTGTCTTAATCGCATAAATTATTTTCCTAAAAAATATCCGTAACTGTAGGGTTGCAGATGGACTGTTGTCTTGGTGCCAGATAAAGAAAATGGGATATCATTTTTCAGCCTTTTCCAGCTTTTGACCGGAACAGGACAATCAAAAGAAACAGATTGTTTTTTATCACTCTGATTTATTGCCACTAATATAATTTCGTCAAAATAGACTTTAAGGTATGCCCATACCGGACCATTGGAATAAACTGAATAAAGATCCCCTATGGACAATGCAGAATATTCTTGACGTAAATATGCCAGAGCGGATACTTTTTCAAAAAGCATAGATTCTCCCATACTCAAATTTTTCCCGAACCGCATAGGGCGCCTATTGTCCGGGTCACCAGCTCCCTCAAGTCCAATTTCTTCACCATAATAAACAACAGGAATCCCTGAAATAGAAAAATTAAATGCGGTAAAATTTGCTAATTTCTGATAGCTTGAAATATGCTCTACTTCTTCAGGTGGATCTGAAAATCCCCGCTCCGTTCCATTTTCAATGTAGGTTATTTGTTCATCAGCAACAGAAATAAATCTTATTTGATCATGGCTGGATGTAATAGTTCCCATAAGATTTATTGGTTGGTAAACCTGTAAATTATGTTCCATAGTTTCTCTCAATGATGACATATCTCCAATTGGTGAGTTAAAAATGTTCCGTGCAACAAAATAAATATCAAAATTGAATTGCGCATTCAGCTCAGCGGGATTTACATAACTGAGGATTAATTCGTCTGAACCAAAAGTCTCCCCAATTTGATAGATATCTTTATCTGGAAAATTCTTTTTTAATTCAAAAGCCAGGTTTTTCCAGAATAAATGAGGAACATGTTTCACTGCATCCTGCCTGAATCCGTCCAGATCAAATTCCTTCATCCACCACAGAGCATCCTCAACAACTGCATCAATTGCTTTAGAATTTGAATAATTAAATGACGGTAAAAATGGTTCAAACCAAGTGGTAAGCCGGGTTTCACCATCCCATCTGCGGATATTCATAGAACTATCCGGCAACATTACATCCCCAAACCATTCCCTATGCTTCGTGTAATAGGGATGGTCTTCATGAACATGATTGCTCACTAAATCTAATAAAACCTTAATATTTTGATTATGAGCATTGTCTATTAATTTCTTCAGTTCATCTTCTGTCCCGAATCGTGGGTCAATTTTACGGGGAGAAACAGGCCAATAGCCGTGGTACCCTGTATAGGTTCGATTGGGGAAACTCCATTCCGTATAAGGATTATTTGGTTGTAACTGAACTGGAGAAATCCAGATCGCAGACATTCCCAGATCTGAAAAATAACCTTCACCAAGTTTTTGTATGATCCCAGCAAAATCTCCACCAATAAAATCAGTGAGGGGATGTATGTCTTCTTCTGATTTGCTTGTATTTGAATGATCTCCATCCAAAAATCTGTCAATCATTAAACTATAAATAATTTTAAAATGCCAGTCATCTTTATTTTCATTTGCATTCAAAGGAATACCATTTTTTATAATTGTATGGTTTTCCCGGATCACTCGCTCTTGGTCATCTATTCCCATAATTCTAAGTAATCCATCATTGAGATTATTAATATTTACACTAACATCACCGTTCCCCTTAGGATCAACCACATCGGGGTGCAAAGGAATATTATTCCATACTGCAATCGTTTCTACCGGTAGTGACTTATCAAAAGTAAGAAAAGTAAAGTTGAGAAAACTGCCTTTTAGTGTGCTTTTTATCCACTGACCAGAAGGTTTATACTAGAAACCGGTGAGATCTAAAACTGAAATCCATCCTCCCAAATTATTTGAAACTATGTTCTCATTTTCAGGGTCCAATACATCTGAATCATCCATAACAAATTTATATTCATATATCTTTGGTTCAAGATGCACTGTGGTTTCAAATATTCCATCTCCATCTTCATCTCTTAAAATATCATTTATTTTTGACCAATCATTAAAATTCCCTATGATTGAAATGGGGTGTGCGGATTTCTGTGGAATAAACCGAAAAACATGGGCAACTGTAGGTTCAATCCGGATCAGTAAATTAAATGGTTCTAGACCGGTTGAACCAGTAACTGAAATCAAACTTGAAGCAGATTCCTTTGGTGTAATAAACAGACTGTCTGTGGATGAATCAAACTTAATAATTAGGTCAGGATGAAACTCAAAATAAAGCTTCATTTTTGGGTCTGATTTATATACAGAAAGATCAAACCCCTTTGTAATGCCTCGAGAAATTGTGAGTGTTGGAACAGTATGTAGATATTGTTTTTGTTGTTCGATGGTACAACAATAAAATAAAAAACAAAAATAAATCAGTTTTCGCATGTTTTTTTTACCAAACATATTCTTAATTTAACGATGTATTAAAAAGTTAATCATATAAATTCTTAATATCATATTGATTGGATTGACGAGACAACCACATACTTTTTTTATTCTTTCTCTCATAATATGCATCATGACACAATGTACTGACAAAACTCCCTTACATCTTTCTTACGGAGCATTTGTGCAGGGGAATAAAACCACTTTCATATTAAAGGCACCAAAAGCGGACCGTGTTTTCCTGGTTCTATTTCAAAATCCAGAAGATAAGGCTGGCACAGAATTGCTGATGAAAAAAACAGCAGGGGACGATTGGACAATCACAACAGAAAAAGCCGGTCACGGTACTCTTTACGGCTACCGCTTGGAAGGTGATTATCTGGGTAATGATCCCGATGTCATTGTTGCTGATCCCTATTCCCTGGCCTCCGTGACCCAAAACACTTACCGCCATGTGGCAAAATCGCTTATTATAGACACATCTTATGATTGGGAAAATGATAGCTGGGTCAAGATTGATCCCAGAGACCTCATCATTTATGAAATGCATATTCGGGACATGACCGCCCATCATACATCAGGGTCAACAAGTCCTGGGACATACTATGGTCTTACAGATCCGAATCAAAGGGGTGGGATTGACCACGTGAAAAAAATGGGAGTAAATGCTGTGCAGCTATTGCCGGCACAGGATTTCGCAAATGTTGAGGTTCCATACAAAGATAAATCTGCAACTGTTTTCAACAACTGGAATCCCTATGCCAGAAACCATTGGGGATACATGACCACATTTTTCTTTGCACCGGAAACATATTATGGAAGTGATGGAACGGATGAACCGGGAAAATGGAATGGTACGGATGGAAGAGCAGTTCGGGAGTTCAAGGATATGGTCAAATCATTTCACAGAGAAGGGATCGCTGTAATAATGGATGTGGTGTACAATCACGTTTCAAACTATGATTACCATCCTCTCAAATTCATTGACCGGGAAATGTATTTCCGCCTTGAAAATAACGGGAGCTATATATCAAAAAGTGGATGCGGAAATGATACCCGTTCAGAAGATCCAGCAATGAGTCAAATGATTTTAGAAAGTGTGCGATACTGGATGACCGAATATCACATCGACGGGTTCCGATTTGATTTGGGAAATCTCATTGATTCTGAAACACGTCAATATATTATTAGTGAGCTTCGTAAAATCAATCCCAGTGTCATTATTCTCGCTGAGCCCTGGGGCGATGGGTACGATCCTTCAGGATTTTCAGAAATGGGCTGGGCATCCTTCAATGATCAGTTTCGTGATGGTTTAAAGGGCAGTGGATTTAATATCCATGAAAAGGGATTTCTATTTGGAAAGTGGCGTGGAAAGGACAATCACGATTTTTTAAAAAGGATCATTCTTGGATCTCGGAAAGAGTTTGGAGGTCAATATAAGTTTGCTGAGCACAGCATTAATTATCTTGAGTGTCACGATAACCATACACTGGGGGACAGGCTGCGCATTACAGGGGGATTCATTGGAGAGAATGAAGTCATTACAGATAAATTGGCACACTCAAAGGTGAACGGAAAATTACTGGACATGAATAAACTGGGCGCTCTTTTTCTTTTTATCAGCCAGGGGATTGTGTTCATACACGAAGGGCAGGAGTGGGGTAGAAGTAAAATCATTGCTGAAACGGAAGCACCGGACAACCGTATTGGTCAAATAGATCACAATTCATATGAGAAAGACAACGAAACCAATTGGATAAATTGGGATGAAAAAGAGTTAAACAAAGGATTGGTTTCCTATTATAAAGAATTAATTCAGATCAGGAAAAATTATCCTGAATTTCGTCACAGTGAACCAGAAGACTATAAATTTATGGACCTTGAGGGAAAAATTGCAGTGGCCTATTCATTGGGTGATAACATTTTTGTTGCAATAAACGGAGATTACGAAAAATCCTTAAAACTCAATTTGCCAGTGGGAGATTGGCATGTTCTTGCAGATTCTGAAAGCATTGATCCTGAACCACCAGACTCTTTCTAAGTCAGTTTCTTTGCCTCCAACAAGCGGTATGATCTTAGTCAGATCAAGAAATTTAAAAAACAGGTAAGTCTGCTGAGCTAATACCCGTAAGTCTTTTCACCTGTGGTATCTATTGTATGAGAAGGGCTCAATTGTTGAACGGATCGGGGTTTAGTCTCAATTAGAACTTTTTTCCATGCTTCCTTGATCACTTCCGGGCGAAAATGATCCAGGGCTGTCCTGGCGTTTTCTGCCATAGACTGTCTATCATCAGCATGTGTATCCCAGAAAATATTTACAGCTTTCAGAAAATTGTCTTTATCTTTTTCAAAATCCATATCCACTTCATATTCAATAATTGAATCCTTGACGGACTCAGCTATCTCAGACGGTCCGCCAATATTCTGAACAACTGCCGGTACCCGCCGGTCCAATGTTTCACACATGGTATACCCAAAGGGTTCATAAATTCCGGTAATGCTATTTGCCCCAATGCTGTTCCAATAGAAATTTACCGTCTCTCTATTGGAACTGAATGGAATGATCACAAGTTGCTTTGGATGTTTTTTCCCCATTTCATCCCAGAATGGATTTCCGCTTTGCGCCCTATAATCCACACCCATATTAAATACCCGTACATCTTTTCTTTGAGATCGCTCCACTGCTTCAATAGGAAGGTCGGGTCTTTTCCTCGGAACATGACGACCGATATAGCCAATATCATCGGAGCCATAGTTCGGTCTCCAGGATGATGAATCAAATTTGGGTTTATAGCTGTTGTAAATTACTTTAGGAGTGGCAGCATATTTATCATATCCAAAGGACCGGTAGTGTTTCAGTTCAGAATTACTTATGAGCACTACTACATCTGAATATTGGAACGTGATCTCCTGCTCAAAATAGTTCTTCGTGATGGGGCCACCCATATTGGTCAGGTGTTCCATACGGATCAAAGAATGGCAGACCGTTATCAAAAGCCGATCGGAAAAATATTCTTTTATTGATTTTGTTGTATCAAAGGCAACCCAAAGATTATTGACACAGGCATCAATATCCGAAAATGTTGTTGCAATATCTTCAGGACCATGGATGACTCTAATTCCCGGGTATCGTTCCGGAAAATCATCAGGAGGCTCATCCAATTGAGCAAGAAATACCGGGATGATCTCAATATCTGGATCCCCCTCAAACATCTCCATAAAATTGAGAATCCATGTGGCGACACCTCCATATACTATTGGTGGCATTTCGTTTGTGAGAAGGGCAACTTTCATATATCTTCTTATTTCAAGTTAAAAATTAAAATTATTTCGGGGGAAAATTATAAAGATATTAAATAAAAAATGGGAGCCAGAGCTGGCAAGAGGGTTGTGTAGTGAATAATCTAAAACCAAGGAGAGCTCTGACTCCCTGGTAAAGTTACATCAATTTATTTTATACTGTCTGTGATATGGAGCACATAAGAGCGATTTTTTTTAAAACCCGGTACCGCTAACTTATTTTCCGCTTATTTCAGATAGATAATTTTACGTGTTATCTGATGCTCTGCTGAAATCATCCGGCAGAAATATACCCCGGCAGATAATTCATGGGGTGCCCAATCAAGTTCATAAGAACCTGCTGAATGGTAGTCATTTATAAGAGACCTTACGACATTTCCATTCATATCAACAATGTCCATCTGTACGTTACCATCAACATCTGACGCATAAGAAATTGATGCAACCGGATTAAATGGGTTCGGGTACACTTTCAAAAGGCGAAAGTCCTTCAGGATTCCTGTTCCCGGATCTGCCCAAAGGGGAGTTGCGTTTACCATTTTATCCGTGTGGCGGGTTACCGGTTCACCATGCTCGAGATTGCCGGTTATATCACTTAATACATAATAATATTTTGTTCCGGGAACCACTTCTGTATCTGTGTAGAAATAATCCGTGCGGTAGGTAACACTGCCCTGACCCTGAAGCTCAGGAACATACCGATAATCGGCAATGGTTGTAAACCCAGAGATTGGATCAAGGGAACGATCAACCAAGAAACCTAAATTGTCAATCTCAGATTCAGTAATCCAATTCAATTGTACAACACTTTTTAGAGAGGTAGCAGTAAAGGAAGTGAGTTCTACGGGGAGAGATACATCAGTATAGGTAATACCTGCTTTGTAACCATTTTCAATATCATTATTACCATCATCAAATTCTGCTCTATTCCACCAATTTTCATCACTCGCACCAGGGGTCATTCCATCTACAGCATCTGTATCGCTACCAGTTCCCCAATCATTTGTACAATCACCATTATTTGCCCAGTAATTTC
>CAZOUJ010000057.1:1277-8685 GCA_964582955.1 uncultured bacterium | reverse complement strand
TAAAATCAACATTATTTTTCACTATCTCTTTAACGGCAGATTCCATTCTTTGATAATTTCCATCTAAATCCCCATCCACAATCAAAGACTGAACACCAGCTAATCTTAATTTGCTCATAATAATTTAGGCTGATACACAATAAATAGTAATTTGCATTTAGTTAGATATGCTAAACATTTAAATGCTATTTTATCAGGACCATCTTTTTGCTAATAAACTGGGTTCCTGATGAAATGGTATATATATAAATTCCGCTTGTTACATGATTTCCATTTAGGTCAGTTCCATCCCAATATACATTGTGATTTCCAGGTACAATGATTTCATTAAGAAGATTTTTTATTTTCTGACCTCTCGCATTATAAACCGAGATAAATACATTATCTTTTTTAGAGATATTATAGTTAATTAAAGTTCCAGAATTAAAAGGATTTGGATAGTTTTGGGAAATGTCATATTCTGACAATTTATTAAAAACTTTTTTTAATGTAAGGTTAGTAATATTCTGGTCTATTATAATTTCACCCATGTCTTTAAGCTCATATTCATATCCACTATCTAGAGTGAGAATCCATCTCAAATTTTCTTCCAATTCAATATTTATCACGTAAGATATTATTATTTTCTCAAAATAATTTGTTAAATCAATCATCCCTGATGATTCAACCATTTTCATGTTATCAGAAAATCGTATATCAAATACATCTTGTGGTGGTTTTGGGGGAAGTTGATAACGTAAAATTTCGTTTTCGGGAACAGAAACTCCAAAATAAAGTTCTCTTCCATTAATTGTCAGTTTGTTGGCCTGGTCTGTAAGGTCATTGAAGAAAGTTGTCTTGGCAGTCCTGCTATTTGATATTGTAATATTACCATCAGAGAATGCCCCAATCCAGTATCCTTTCCCTGGAGTCATAACAGTAGTATTATAATATGTTTCACTAAAACCATATAGTGTACCGGGAACAATAATTCCATCAGGGTCAGAAATATTTGCGATGGTGACCTCTTCGCTGATCCCACTTATAAGATTCCAACCAGATGAAAGACTGATAGAAACATTTGTAATAGGTGCTCCTGTAATGAGGTTACTATCCGGATCTTGAAAATAAAGCCAGTACCCATTACCAGGTGCCAGGTCTTCAGCCAACTCATAGGTATTAGAAAATTGATAGAGTGTTCCTTCCACTGCATTAGGAAAGACATTTGATACAGATCCGTTTATCATATTTACAGGCAATCCAACTAGATTCCATCCAGAATTATTCACAGTAATAATTTCAAGATTATTAGCGCTTGAAAAACGAATCGCGTCAAAAAGTACCCGTGTCCCATCGGAATTATTATCAACAAAATCTCTTAAAATCACTGCGCAGTTCGATCCTTGAGGAATATCTATTGTGGTTAAAGTAGCAAACGTTCCAGTATTGGATGTTTGATCATATGGAATAATAGTTTTCTCGTTGTTGCCATCTTGATCCTTTACATATATTTCATAAAGAGCACTGGTTGAAACATCGTAACCACCAGGGATATAGATTTCTATTTTATATTCACCGCTTTCCTCAATTTCAGGAACCCACATTGCGTAGTGTCTGCTTTCATCCATATCGGTTACTATAGGGGCAATCCAACTATCACCATTGTAGCCTGTATTGAGATAGCTCCAATCGGGGCCAAAATAACGCTGAAAACCATTATCGCCATCATCTATCAAGGATGATGATTTCCATAACCAATGACTGTGGTTACCTCGCAGATCAAATATAGGATCTTCATTATTTCCCCACCAACCGAATGGATCAATCACCCATGGATTTTCTTGGTCAAAAAACCAGGAACCCTTTCTGATCTCAAAATGCAAATGGGGCTGATCAGCGCAACCAGTCATTCCTTCGAATCCCAACGTATCGCCAACCATAACTGTTTCACCCACTACCACATTAAGTGGAGGGTTTAAATGGAGATAGCATGAATAATACCCATTTCCATGTGCTAAGATAATAATTCCGGTCAAGCCATTAGGCTCCATCCCTCCGGGGCAAGGGTCAGCCCCTGGAGAAAATTCAGACCAGATAACATTGCCAGGAGCGGGGGCCAGAATGGGAGTATTTTCCGGCATATAATAGTCAACGCCAGCGTGGCCATCATAGCAGGATGTCCCATGGGTACAACCAAACGCTATAATATCTTCGGTAAATTCAAAACCGTCTAAACGGACATTGACACCATCTACTATTTGGGATGGAAAGTGGTGATCTACATGAGCCTTAATGGGATATTGTTCGAACTCAGGTGGTTGATAGGGTTTGATCTCAAAAATTGGTTCTTGGGACCAATTAAGACCACAAAAAAATACCAGTATCAAAATGCGTGGACAAAAAGAAAATCTATATATGTATTTCAAAATATTCTGTTCAGGTAAAAATACCTTAAGTTAAAAATGAGGTTTATTCCCTCAAAAATTTATGGATATAATATCCTATTTAATAAGTATCATCTTTTTCATTGCTGAAAATGAATCATTTTTTATGATATATAAGTAAACACCACTGGATACAGGTTTACCATCACTGTTAATACCATTCCATGTAGCGGTGTGGATTCCCGCATTAATATTTCTATTAATTAGTTCTTTGACCTTGCGTCCATTTAGATTAAAAACACTCAAATTAACATTACCATCCTTGGGGTCCGAAAAGCTGATCCTCGTTGAAGGATTAAAGGGATTGGGAAAATTCTGATTTAAGGAATATGCCAGAGGAGGAATAGGAATTTTATTTAATTTGAGGCGGGTAATATTTTCTGTTATAACAATCTCACCTACACCATGAAGGTTATATTCAGCTTCATTTTCATCCAATTTGTTTAACACCCATTTTTCATTTTTTTCTGCATCAATATTAATTTCATAAGAAATATTAAGCACTTTCATATTATTCATTATTTCAATAATTCCTGTTGAGTTTGCTACTTTTAAATCATTATCGAACCGTACATCAAAGGCACCACTTGGAGGTTTAGGAGGCAGTTGATATCTTTGTAACTCATTTTCAGCAATATTATCACCATATTAGAGATCTCTTTCTTTAATAGTTATTTTTTTAGCTATCACAGTTCTATCAATATAATCTGGTGTTAGTCTTGCTGAAATATTATTAGCAATTATTATTTCGCCATCAGCATTTGCATTTATCCAATAACCCTTACCCGGTATTAAGTTAGATTGTTCAACATATGTACCTGAGAAGCCATAGACTGTCCCTGGAACTATAATTTCATCCGGATCAGAAATATTTGAAATATTAGTAGATTGAGTGATTCCACTGAACAAATTCCAGCCCTGAGACAAACTGATTGTCACATTTGTTATTGGTGAACCAGTTACGGCTGTACTACCATCATCAGAAAAATTAAGCCAAAATCCGTTTCCTGGTGTCAAATAACTCGCATTATTATATGTTCCTGAGAATTCGTATAGTGTACCTGATATTGAATTGGGGTAAACAACGGAGGGAGAAGCATCGGGAACTTCAACGGGTAACCCAACTAAGTTCCACCCAGAAATATGTTCTACAGTTATAGACTCTTCTCCACTATCGCAAGGTTCACAACTCATCCAGCAAACAGTGTCTAAGTTTACATCTTCATCCGTAAGTGTGAACCCGTAATTTGCCCAATTATCATCAGGGATAAAATCACATTCAGAGCCTAATGGAACATTTCCAACCATCCCCCATCCTGACCAATTATCAAAATCTCCTGTAATCACAAATAAATATTCATATGTCCCAGTCTCTAATGTATCTGATCCTGTCCATATGTTGTCACCATCCGCATCTGAGAGTGGGACGAGCCATGGATTATTCCAGTTCCAACTTCCAGAGACATTTACCACCCAGTCTCCTGACAAGGTATCTGCAATTTCTGAAACATCAACATTATATGTTACTATAAAATTGTCAGTTGGGCCCTCATGCTCCAGCACATAAAAATGAGGTTTTTCAGTACTGGAAATATCCATACTGGAAAAAATAATTTCTTTATAACCATCCCCATCCATGTCATCCCCATGAATCATTTTTGTTATCCTAACATCCAGAAGGGTGGTATCATCCTGAAAAATTGTATATTCAGTATAGCTGTCAGGGTCTGAAACATCTCCACCATTATATTCCCAATCAAAAACAGCTTCATGGCTATTGCCTGCTAAATATATATCTGCACCATCCTGTTCTTCTCCTGATGGGCTATCTTGATTTCCAATCAGAACTTGACGAAGGCTGAGATCAGAATTATACTGCTTGAGCAAATGAAAATTATCGAAGCTCAAAGTACTCACATCTGGTTCACTTAATGTAACAACATAAAAATATCCGCCTCCACCTCCTTCATATGCTGAAGATGTAGCAAGATATAATTCATTTAGTCCATCATTATCCAGATCAGCTTCGGCTAAGCAATCATTGCAAAATGCATCCCAAACCAGACTTACATAGAACTCTGTTTGAAATTCATAAGAGTCCTCTTCGGTGTTTTCATACATTACAAATTTGAAAGAATTCCAATCGACCGCAATTATTTCTCTAAATCCATCATTATCCATATCCGTATCCTGGACCATATAACCACTGTAGGCAAAGGTGGTGTTATCAATCATCTCGATATTCCAAACGGGAAACTCAAATGTCGTTTCTTGATCCAGTTCAAAAATCATAACAGTGCTATTGTTGGGTGCATAAAAGTCCCAACTGTGCATTATTGATACAACGACCTCATCATTTGCATCTGAATCAAGATTCGTTACCAAAATATCACCCGATTCAAAGACACCTTCTGGAAGATTAAGGTCCCATGATACTGTGGGTGCTTCGGGCTCTTGATAATTGTCCCAGCCATCCCAGTTTGTTATTCCGTCCCATTCAAAGATTAAAAGTCCAGATTGTCCAGGATCAGCATCAGCTAAAGCTATAATTTCATCCAGACCTTCATTATCTAAATCTCCAACGGTAACATTTGAAAAAGCATCAAATACGCAGGTGTTCGGGTCTTCCTCTGTGCAGTCTGTATTATCCAGATACAATAAATTATACCAGAAAACCAATTCGTATACGTTATTGTCCACTACCTCGTATAACATAATCTCATTACCAAATGATCCAGCCCACCCACTACTTGCTACAAATTCTAAGTTTCCATCTTGGTCAATGTCAAAAGGTCCGTTCATGGATGAGACACCACCCGATGGAGTTAACCCACCCTGTCCCCATGGTACATCAGTCCAAACAGTATTGAAATTATTTTCTCCTGCCAGAATAATTGTGCTATTAAAGATTAAGGTAATGATTAGTTTTAATTTCGAACGGTTCATTGGGTTATCCTGAAAGGTTATTTTTTTAATAAAATGGTATAAAAGACTTAATTAGAAACTAATAAAGTCAGTAAGACATTCATATAAAATAAAATTTATCCTAATGTATATAATAATATTTTTAACTTAATCAAATTAAATCAGAATATTCGATAGCATTGAAAAAAATATTGGATTTATACCGAAAGGATAAACGGTAGTTTTTGAAACAGGCAATCACATTCTCTGATATTAATAATACACCTGTGCTATGATTAAAGTTGTATTTTATTAAACGTTCTAAAAAATTAATAATGTATATCTCAAGGCTTAAGATTCATTCATCATTTATATTAGTCACAATTGCACTATTAATTATTGTTCCTCTTAATGGAAGCAGCACCGGGAAACTCCACGGAACACTTAAAGACTCTGAAACAGGCGAACCGATTATTGCTGCAAATGTTATCATTAAGGAAACTACCCTTGGAACTGTTACCAGTGAGATAGGACAATATGTTGTTTTAAATGTTCCCCCTGGTATATACTCCGTGGTTTTTTCACATATCGCTTACCATCCTTTGTTCATCGAAAATGTGAAAATTTCCTCCGATTACAGCAAAGAAATATCTGTTAAGCTTGTGCCCTCGGTTTTAGAGGGTGAGGGGGTGACCATTATAGCACAGAGAAGTATGTATCAGGGAGATTTTACTGCTACCCGTTCTATATTATCAGAGGATGAAATTGAAATGATTCCAGCAGAGAGTGTTGCGGACCTGATGAGAATGCATGCGGGTATGGTTTTAGGCAGTGATGGACTATTTCATTTAAGGGGTGGCCGTGGCAACGAAATTCGCTACTATGTGGATGGACTCGACGTGACCGATCCTTACTCATCTGAACTTTCATCGGTAATGGTCAATACATCTGCAATTCAGGAAATGAGTATTGTTAGTGGAACATATAATGCTGAGTATGGCCAAGCTCTATCGGGAATCGTGAACTTAGTTACGAAAAATGGTAGTTCCAAACAAACAAATGGTGAACTTACTATTTACACAGGAGATTATTTATCAAGCAGTCCTATATTTTCAAATATTGATGAACCGATTGGTTTATCTTTGACAAATAGTGAGGGGTCAGTTTCCGGTCCTGTACCCTTTACTGATCAAAAAATGTCATATTTCCTTAGTGGCAAGCTATCATTTTCAGATGGATGGATTTATGGGAAACGGATATTTTTACCAACAGATTCTTCAGATTTTTCTCCTCTTAATTCGGAGGAATGGTATGTGGAAGCTACTGGTGACAGCAGTTTTATCCCTATGAACCCTTCTACATCTATAAACTTCATGTCCAAGATCAGTGCCTCCTTAGGACAGAGAACTAAATTGAGCATAAGCTACCTTCAAAATAATTATAAATTCCAAAATTATAATCACTTGTTTAAATATAACCCTGATGGTAACTACAGACAATTTCGTAATGGGCGTACGATTACTACATCACTCAGTCACTCATTTTCAAATCGAGCTTTTACCAATTTCAAAATTAGTTCTATTTCCGGAAATTATAAATACCACGTATTTGAGGACCCGAGCGATGAACGCTATGTTTCGCAGGATTTGTTTAACATTATAGCCTATAATTTTTACACTGGCGGAACCGGGATGTGGCATTTTCATGAAAGGAGCAGTTCCCTGGTTATCCAATGGGATTTTACAACTCAAATAGGGGATCGGCACCTAATAAAAACTGGTATTGGCGGATCGCTGCGTAACCTATTCTTGAAAGAATTTGAATTGTTTATCGATGAATCAACAAACTGGGACCCTCAGGTTCCTCCATCTTATTCTCCAAAACATAACCAATATGATCACAACCCGTCAGAGTTGTATTGTTTTGTACAAGATAAAATTGAGTTTATGGGACTGGTTCTGAATTTGGGACTTCGGTTCGATTATTTTTCGCCAGATGGAAAATATCCCTCGGACCTTCGGGACCCTGAAAACTCTCCCAAAATAGTTGCAGCTTCAACAACACAGATAAGTCCTCGATTT
>CAZOUJ010000057.1:0-1267 GCA_964582955.1 uncultured bacterium | reverse complement strand
TATGGTCATTTCTTTCAGATTCCTCCTTATAAATTTCTTTATATAAATCCGGAGTTTGAGGTAGAGCCCGGTGTATTGACCAGTATCATTGGAAATACCGCATTAAAACCACAAAAATCAGTTGCATACGAAATTGGGGTGCAACAACAACTCACTGAATTCTTTTCAGTGAATCTTACAACATACAACAAGGATATTACAAATTTAATAGGATCTGATTATCATCAACTTTATGATATTAGCCGAAAGTATACCCGCTATATAAACAGAGATTATGGAAATGTAAGAGGGGGAAGCTTAGTACTTAAGGGTGTCCTAGGAAAAAACCCGCTCATTACCTTAAGTACAGGATACACCTATCAATTGGCGCAAGGGAACGCTTCCGATCCAAATGCGGTGTACTATGATCTACGTTCCTCGCCACCAAGAGAATCGGAGAAAACTCTGGTGTTTCTGGACTGGGACGAACGCCACACTATTACATCCTCTATTTATTTATCTAAAAGGGATAATTGGAGCATTGGATTTACTTTTAATCTAGGAAGCGGAATGCCCTATACCCCAGAATATCAAAGCCAGAGAATATCTTTTGAAAACAGTGGACGGAAACCTTTTCATTACAATATTGATGGGCAGTTTTCATATCATTTAACGTGGGGGACCAACATAATTTTATTTTTCTTTAAAGTATACAACTTAACAGACCGGCAAAATGAGTTACTTGTATTTCCAGATACCGGACGAGCAGGGTACTCTTTGATATCCCAGTATGTGCCAGATAACCGCTACTTTACTTTGGAAGATTACCTAAAACGTCCGGATTATTTTTCTGAACCGAGAAAAGTACTATTTGGAATTAAAATGCAATTATGATCTTTCAAGCTTTACAAAAATTGATATTGTTTATTTTCTTACTGTGTACGCTGTCTCCCAATTCTATTGTGCACGCTGAATCAAAGAGAGGAGGAGGATTAATTAGTAGGTATAGACATTTCAAACAATTCTCAAAGAATTCAGATAGAAAGCATGGAATTCACAGTGGAAACCTTATACGAACAATATTTTCAAATTATGGTACAATCGGAGAACCGTATGGCCAACCGAACGCTGAATGGCCCAAAGGGAGCGGACAAAATTATATTTTTGAGTTTGGTATAATCGTAGGAGCCGAGGTTATTGATACATCGGGAAATATAATTCATATTCTCAGCGAAGGAATTGTTGGGAGTCTTCTCGCGAATGCTGGTGGAGATATAGCTCCAGATGG
>CAZOUJ010000056.1:3342-8853 GCA_964582955.1 uncultured bacterium | reverse complement strand
AAAACAAGCATTACATATGAAACCATGATAAACTCCTATTTTCCATTTAAATTAAGCCTGACAATCACCCGATTTCCGTCCACAGATAAAATCTTTACCGGTTGATTTTTTTCTAAAAATTCACCTTCTGTAACAACAAATATTTTTTGATTGTCTATATTTATCCACCCCGAGGGACGAAGGTCTGTAACAGTTTTTCCCGATTTACCCACCCAATCTTCTAGTCCCATAGAAATTGTATATCCGGCATCTTTACTTTCTACTCCGGGAGAGGTGAGTTTATTCCAAAATTTGGTTTTAATCATTAATCTAAAAAGTAAAACCAGAGCAATAATTCCACCGATAATACCAATGGTAAGCCCATCCAATGCACGAGAATATATATCATGAGAAACCGGTATATCAGGAATCAACAGTTCATAAAGCCCCCACAACAAGACTACAATGCCTGCAATTCCTGCAATTCCAAAACCAGGAACTAAAAATCCTTCAATAAACAGTAGAACCAAGCCCACAATAATAATTAGTAAATCAGTCATTGTCGCAAGTTCTGCAATAGCGGATGCTCCCAGTGATAATGTAAGACAAATTGCTCCAAAGGAGCCGGGAATCCCCCATCCCGGGCTTTGAAGCTCAAAAAGAATTCCCAAAAAACCAAATGTCATAAGCAGAGATGCTACCACGGGGTCAGTTAAAAAACGTACAATGTTTTCGGACCAGTTTACCGATGCACTTCTAATTTCCGCATCTTCTAAATCAAGTATTTTTAATACACCTTCCAAGGTCTCAACCTCACCATCTGCCATATTATATTTGATAGCCTGTTCTGTAGTGAGAGTAATGAGTTTTCCCTCTTTTCTGCCTTCCAAATCATCAACTATAATGGAATCTCCCTCCACCACTAAATGGGTGAAGGATAGGTCTTCATCTACCATTCCTTTAGCAATGTCTATATTTCTTTCTCTCTTTTCAGCAGTTGATGCCATTTCTTCCCGCATATAACTTATGACTTTCTCAGAACCCTTTTTCCCAGACATATCTACTGCTGTCGCTGCCCCGATTGTACCACCTCCAGTCATAAATATTTTTTCACAGGAAAGGGATATCAATGCTCCTGCAGAAATTGCACGGCGGTTAACAAATGCCACAGTCATCAAATTTGCGTCCAGAAGAGCATCTTTCATTTGGGTGGCTGCATCCACACGACCACCGAACGTATCTATGTCAAAAATAATACCATCCGCATTATTATTCTCTGCAGTAGAAATCACTCGTTCAATAAATGGTGGGAGCCCCAAGTCAATCGTTCCCTGAATAGGAACGACATATACTACTTTGGCAGTAGATACAGATACCATCGCAAGAATTGGAAGAATATAATTTATAAATCTGATGAGCATATAGTTGTTCTTAAAATAAATTTTACGATGAATGAATTTAACTTAGATTCAAACAATTTACGACACCACAATGAAACTAAATGAACGAATAATTATTTTCTTTCTTCATTGCCTGTCCTGTCTCGCAAGTAGAATAAATCCACATAGAAGAGTTGTTATTGCGCAAAAAATTGGAGGATTTGTTTACCAAAATATTACAACAAGAAAATATTTAGCACTAAAAAATATTGACAGAGCTTTCCCTGATAAATCTGACTATTGGAAAACTGAAATTCTGAAAAAATCTTATTCTTTTTTCATGGAACAGTTTCTGTTTTTTTTTGGATTTCCGGAATCCTTTAGTCAAACAAATATTCAGGTTGAAAACAAAATTTTAATTGATGATGCATTAAAACAAAAAAAAGGAGTAATATACATAACAGGGCACTTTGGGTTTTGGGAATGTAACATTGCCTGGTTTGGAAAACAGAATTATTCTCTTACAGGAGTTGCGCAAAAACAAAAAAATAAAGGGGTTCATCATTTTTTTATAAAAAAAAGAGAGTGGAGCGGAATTAGACACATTTTTAGAAAAGATTCTTTAGAAAAAATGAACAGGGTTTTGGATGACTGTGGTATTTTGGGTCTAGTAAGCGACCAAAATGCGAAAAACAGAGGAGTGTTTGTACGTTTTTTTAATATCCTTTCCTCAACCCCAAAAGGAGCCGCACAATTTTATCAACATAAAGGTTCTATTCCTATATTTGGTGTGTGCAGTAAAGAAAGACATAATCAATTCCTTATTAAATTTAAGCCCATTCCCAAAGAATCTCTGGCAGATACTGAGACATTCACCCAAGCGTACACACAATTATTAGAAAATGAAATCCGCATCCATCCCGAACAATATTTCTGGTGGCACAACCGCTGGAAAACCTCTCCTCCAGAAAAATGAGTCAGCGAATTTCCTCACAGTCTTCTAGCGCAAATTCATTAGCTGAAAAAATTATAAAATCCGGTGGGATTATTGTCTATCCTACGGACACTTTATATGGATTTGGTGGAGATGCCACTGATAGCGTCGTTATCAAAAAAATTTATCATATCAAAAAACGTCGTGGTCCCATAAGTGTTTTAGTCAGCAATATATCAATGGCATTTGAAATCTCTAATCTATCTGAAGAAGAAAAGATTATTCTATCTCAAAACCTTGGTGGAGCAAACACCATAATTGTTCCAGCTAAAGAAAGAGTGCTGTGCCCTGAAATTTATGGACCGAATTATTCAGTAGGAATCCGAATGCCGGACCATCATTTTGGAAAAAACCTAGTTCAAACACTAAAATATCCTATTACAACTACCAGTGTCAATCATACCGGAGAACCGCCGTTGAATGATCCTGATGATATAATGAAACAATTTGGTAACAAAATTGATTTAATGGTAGATGAAGGACCTCTTCCATATTCTCAGGGATCAACCATTTACAAACTTATTGATAATAAATTGGAAATAATTAGATGAAATGGAAAACTAGATCAAGACTTTCAATCATTGTGATATTAATTTTATTCTCTCCACATATCAATGGGAACAGCCTTCCTTTTAGGGTTGGCGAAACCCTTAATTATACAGCTAAATTCAATTTTATTCCTGCAGGAACAGCTAAACTAAAAGTTGTTTCATTGGATACAGTAAATAATAACCCTACATTTCATATTCAATATTCTGCCCGTACCGGCTCCATTGCTGATAAATTATTTAAAATCAGGGATCAGGTAGATTCATGGGTTGATAAAAAAGGCCTGTTTCTTTACCACCAGAAAAAAACAATAAGACAAGGAAACTATAAAAAAAAATCTAATACAAAACTTTTTTATGCTGATTCTTTTGCAATCGTAAATAATGACTCTATACCCATATCCGGGGCTGTTTTTGATCCCTATTCCCTATTTTACTATTTAAGAACCATTCCCCTTATTATGGGAAAAACTTTAAACATGAACACTTTTGATAACGGTTTATTTACAGATTTTCAACTACGGGTTGATAAATGGGAAACTTTATCTTGTCCTGCCGGGACATTTAAGTGTCTGGTCATCAATCCATTCAAAGATGGGAAAACACTTCTCAAAAACGAAGGGGATATGACTATTTGGTTCAGTGATGATGCTCGCAGAATTCCAGTCCAAATTTTGGTAAAACTAAAATATGGAACAATGAAATTAAAACTAAAGTCGTTTAGTTTATGAACAATCTACCAATATCATTATAAAATACTATGATCATGAGTAGTAAAAGGAAAGCCATCCCAACCTGCTGAAAAATCATTCGTGTTTTGAGGCTTAACGGTTTGCGAATTATAGCCTGAATGATAGATATAAGAATATGGCCTCCATCCAGTCCGGGGATAGGTAGAATATTCAAAAATGCCAAATTAATACTAATAAGTGCCATAAAAGAAAGCAGTGTAGGTAATCCAGCTCTTGCCGTTTCTCCTGCTAATTGAGCAATCATTATTGGTCCACCTAATTCCTTTAAAGATGCTTCACCGGTAATCAACATTTTAACTGATATGACAATGATACCAAAACCTACCATTGTTGAATTAAATCCCGACACTCCTGCCTGCAATAGGTCAACATCAACATATTGTCTCTCCATGGAAATCCCAATTGATCCTACTGTGTCCACACCTGTTTTGCTGAATGAAGTTGTGAATTGTTTTGTGATGTTTTTACCATCACGGTCGATCTCTAATGTAATCTTTTTTTCAGGCATACTGTGAATCTTCAGTGCCATATCATTCCAATTATCAACCGGTTCTCCATTAATAGAAATTATTTTATCACCAGGAAGAACTCCCGCTTCTTTTGCAGGCATTCCTTCCACAAGTTGAGAGACAATTGCAGGAGGATTATCAACCGGTTTCCCAAAATGATATGAAAGACCTGTATAAACGAAAAATGCAAAGAGAATATTCATAATCACACCTGCACTCATAACAAATACCTGGGACAAAAAGGATTTACTCATAAATTCATCAGGTGCACTGGTAATGATTGTATCCATGCTTTCATCGATTATCCCAGCCATTTTTACATAACCGCCCAATGGAATTAATGCGAGGCAGTATTCCGTACCGGTTCCTGTTTTTCCTAATACCGATATTTTTTTCTTCCAAATAACTTGCCACTGCCACTTTCCCTCTGATGATCGACAAAAGAAATACATTTGAATTAACCAACCTTCATCTTCCGAAATGAATGTGAATAATCTTGGTGGGAATCCAACAGAAAACCTTTCAACCCGGATTCCAACAGAACGTGCAGCAAGGTAATGTCCTAATTCATGGACAAATACTAAAACCCCAATTACAACTATTGTAGCCAGAATTGTCGTCATATTATTTATTAATTAAAATCATGATTGGAATGAGTTCACAAATTCAATAGACCAAGCTTCCAGCTCAAACAAAGTTTCAAAATCAGGGTGCTTTATCCAATCATGACCTTCGCAAGCCTGCTCAACCATTTTTGGAATATCCATAAATTTAATTTCATTTTTTAAAAATTTATACACAGCATATTCATTTACCACATTTAACACAGCAGGGGTTGTACCACCAGTTCTTAACGCATCATGCGCAAGCTTAATAGAGGGGAATTTTTCCAAATCTGGATATTCAAATGTAAGAGAGCCTATAGAAGCTAGATCGAGACTTTCCCACTCTGAATCAATATGCTTTGGATAGGTCAATGCATACTGGATAGGAATTTTCATATCTGGAACTCCCAATTGTGCCTTTATTGATCGATCTTTGAATTCAACCATTGAATGAATGATAGATTGAGGATGTACTACGATATCAATCGCATCTGGTTCCATATTAAAAAGCCAATAAGTCTCAATAATTTCCAGCCCCTTGTTCATCATTGTAGCTGAATCTATTGTGATTTTATCCCCCATATCCCAGTTGGGATGATTTAATGCTTCTTCAGGAGTAATGTTACTGAAAGATTTTACATTTTTTGTTCGGAAAGGTCCGCCACTCCCTGTAAGAATTATTCTGTTGACTTCATCCATAGATTCACCTGTTAGACACTGCCAAATAGCAGAGTGTTCACTGTCT
>CAZOUJ010000056.1:0-3332 GCA_964582955.1 uncultured bacterium | reverse complement strand
GCGGGGGGTAGGCGTGGAGATTGGGGTTGCTGTTTTTTTGGTTTAGTCATTGAGTCAGATAAGATTTCTTTTTCGAAAGGGAACTCGCGTTATTCCTTTCGCAAATAGAAATTTAGAATGCTTTCTACAGGAAAAAAGGAAGAACCGGAGACTTCATTTTCACGATTAATAAATTCCCCAGCCATTACCAAGCTCTCCTTATTACTTAACGCAACATCCACTCCAGATTTTACCGCTTGGAATGTGGGCTCCATACCGGCCGAACCCACCAATCCATTCAAAAGAATATCCACATCTGAATCTTTAGCACATTCTATAAGCCCTTCTCGCCCAACCATGACATCTATTTCAAAATTTTCTAAAGATTCTTTTACTATATTAGCTTTTTCCTTGTTCACTATTACGACAGTTTCAGGACGAAATTCTATCGCCTGTTCAATTAACAATTCGCTATTTGCATTTGCCGTAAGATATTTAATTGAAAATTTCTCATCTAAGCTTCGTACTACATTTAACGTGTTTATACCAATTGATCCAGTCGAACCCAAAATGGTGAGTCTCTTCATGTTTTCAGCCTATCCCCCAGATCATTCTAACAGACACCCCTATCAATCCGGGGTGAAATTGAATTTGAGGGATAATTCCAACTGAATTCCTTTGAAAATGCATTCCCAATAATATATAATTTATTTCTCCTTCCATTCCATTCGGAAATAGTGTTTTTGTTTCATCGGAAAAGAATCTAGCAGAATACATTTCTTTTCCCAGTCCAACCTGAATTTGATGGTCTGCTAATTGTATTAGTGTTCCCATAGTTAAAGAAACAGATCTCAATGCAAAATCTTTCGGACCCGTTAAATTACAAAATACAACGGAAGTGTACCATGGGTAAGCTACATCTTCTCCGGATTTTAGTGCTATTCCATAATTATGAGAATGGACAATATTTTCATCAGAATAAAACTGACTTAGGCGTCCCACAAAATAAAGATTATTTGTAATAAAAACATCTGCAGAAAATTTAGGAATCCATCCAGAAAGTCGGTTTTGATCTATACTAGAATTAAGGAGTGCGTTGTTTGATAATTCTATTCCTACATAAACTCTATTTTTATGAAAGGGAATTATTGATGGATTTGGTGATAATCCAAAAGTTGTACTTTCTATAAATGTTCTTAAATCTGTAGATGTAAATGAATCTTTAACATCAACATATGCCCATTGCGAAAATCCTAAAGTGAAAAACAAGAGTGATAATACATATTTGCCTGCAAAGCTATATTTTTTATCAGTTGATTTGGTTTGATTCATTGGATATCAAATATAAAGATAGAGATAGTAAGCCATGAGCGAAAAGACAAAATATATTTTCGCATTAATAAATAATGTCCACAATTAGATTCTAAACTGTAAAATCTGGTTTTTCTATTTGAGAAATATTCTCTTATCGATTATAATACAATAAAAAACCTGCTTAAATAATTCCCCTATTACTTTTTTCAATAAAATCCACAATTACATTTCCAACAGGATTGTTAAGAAATTGATTTTTAATTTCGTTTAGTGCTTTTGTTCTGGAAAGCTTTGAACGAAAATATAACGCATAAACCTGCTTCATTAATCTCCTTTCTTCAGATAAAAATCCTCTTCTTTTTAAACCCACACTATTTATACCGCTGTATTTGATCGGTTCGCCTGATGCCCATATAAAAGGAGGGACATCCTGTACAGCCCTGAATCCGGCAGCTATTAATGCATGTTCCCCAACTTTACAAAATTGATGTACCAAAACGCCACCCCCTATAAATGCCCAATCTCCAAGTTCAACATGACCTCCTAAGGTTGCCATATTTGCCATAATAACATTATCTCCTACTATACAATCATGGGCGATATGACAATAGGCCATCAATAAAACATTTTCTCCGACTTCGGTATGCCCTAAAGCGGATGTCCCTCTGTTTATGGTGACAAATTCTCTAACGGTGGTATTATCCCCAATTCTTGTTTCTGTCTTTTCACCAGCAAATTTTAAATCTTGGGGAATTTCCCCAATGACAGATCCTTGAAATATTCTGCAGTTTTTTCCGATAAATGTATTGGATTTAATAACTGCAAAATTCTCAATTTTGGTTCCAGATCCAATTGTTACATCATTTTCTATACATACAAAAGGCCCTATACTTACATTTTCCCCTATATCAGCTCCTTTGTGTACTACAGCTGTAGAATGAACGGAGGTAGAGATTAATCTTCCCCCTTATACTCTATCAACAATATTGGCCATAATGCTTGCCTGAGCAACTAGTTTATCTTCCACATAGGCTTCTCCCTGCAACCGTACCGCTGTCAGCTTAATTTTAACTAATTTTATTTCCAAACGTAATTGGTCTCCTGGAGTTACAGGCGCTCGAAATTTTGAATCAGATACACCCGTAAAAAACATATTCTTTTTCAATGGATCATCAACTGTATTTAGAACTAAAAATGCTCCTGCCTGTGCCATGGCTTCCAAAATCAACACTCCGGGCATTACGGGTTGATTGGGAAAATGTCCTTGAAAAATATTTTCGTTTATGGTCACATTTTTAATTGCCGTTAATTTATCCCCCGGTTCATAATTTACAATACGGTCAATAAGTATAAACGGATAGCGGTGGGGGACAATCTTTAATATGTACTCAATTGAAAAGGAAGGCTTTGGCATGAGAAACTTATAAAAGAAATCTGAATAAGTACTGCGAATCATTTTCACAAATTCCACATTGCTTGCGTGACCACTTCTTGCAGCAGTAACATGGCCTTTAATTGGGAATCCAAGTAGGGCCATATCTCCAATTAAATCCAGAGTTTTATGGCGAACTGGCTCATTTTTATATCTTAATATTTTCCCATTCAGAATGCCATTAGCACCCATTATAATTTCTTCCTTTATCCCAAAAAGTGATTTGAGTTTATTGACTTCTTTTTTGTCAATCTCTTTATCGACAATAACTACGGCGTTATCTAAGCCTCCGCCCTTGATTAAGCCGGTTTCTCAGAGTTCTTCTATCTCACTCAATAAACAGAATGTTCTTGCTGGTGCAACCTCCCGTGCAAAATCTTCCTGCAGATTGTAAACAGCAGTATATTGTGAACCTAAGGATGGAAGTTTATAATCAATCATAAAGGTTACTCGAAATCTATCAGAAGGAACAACATGAATGTCCACTCCTCTTTTTGGATCTGAATAGGAAACAGGCTCAGATATTTCCAACACTCTTCGTGGTTTTTTCTGTTCCAAAATATTTGCATTTTGTAGTGCTTCGACAAAATCCTTTGAGCTGCCATCC
>CAZOUJ010000055.1:0-8983 GCA_964582955.1 uncultured bacterium | reverse complement strand
AAATTAGATTATTATTTTGGAAACGGTTTATTTGGGTATGCATTGATGCGTGTAATAGGATTTGATCCTGGATTAAGTGCAACGGGATTTGGAATCATTGAGTCGGATGAAAAAAGTAATGTTTATCATATCGACAATGGTGTTTTACGGCCTCCCAGAAAAATGCCACTTCCTGACAGACTAAACTATTTGTATAAAAAATGTATAGAACTTTTGAAATCTTATTCTCCTGAGGTTTTGGCCATTGAAGATACATTTTACCACAAGAATATTAAATCTGCCATGTCTTTGGGGCAAGCAAGAGGAACACTTCTTTTAGTTGGTGCTCATATGGGTATGCCCTGCATTGAATATGCTCCTCGGAAGGTTAAAATGTCCGTTGTTGGAAATGGAGCTGCATCTAAGGAACAAGTGAATTATATGGTCTGCAAACTATTAAAATATCCCTAACGATGCTTCTGATGCTTTAGCAATCGCATTATGTTATATTCATCAAAAAAAATTTTAAAAAAATGATTGATTCACTTTCAGGAATTTTATTTGAGAAAGATCCTTCTGCAGCTATTATTGATATTGGTGGTGTTCGATTAAAAGTATATATCACCGTTGGTTCTTATGAACAGTTACCTCTAAAAGGTGAGCAAGTTGAAATATTGACATATCTCCATGTCAAGGAAGATATATTAAATTTATATGGATTTTCAGGAAAAAAACAGAGAGAGTTGTTTGCCCTTTTAAACAGTGTTAACGGGATTGGCCAACGATCCGCTTTAGGGATTCTATCAGGTGTTCGAACTGATGATTTGAAATAAAGAATTGTTTCAGGTGATGTAAAATCATTGACCATTTTACCTGGTATTGGTCCGAAAATAGCGAAACGGATTATTGTTGAATTAAAAGAGAAATTTATTTCAACAGAAATAGATGAATTGCCGGGGAGTGCTGGCATTTCTTCTGATTCTGAGCAGTTTAGAGACACTCTTGATGCATTACAGTCTTTGGGATTTCACCGTTCCCTGGCATATCGTACATTAAAGACGATGGAAAAATCTGGTGAATTAGATGGAAATTTGGAAGATGTTATAAAAAAAGCATTGGGACGTATGAGGTAGAATTTGTTCAATGTATTTCCATTCAGAGGATTGAGACCCATCCCTGAAAAAGCTGCTGAAGTTGCATCCCCTCCCTATGATGTATTAAATGCTCAGGAAGCAAAAGTAATAGTAAGGAAACATCCCAATTCTTTTTTAAGGATAAATAAAGCAGAATGTGAGTTTGATGGTAGGATTGATCCACACAGCGAAACTGTTTACCAAAATGCGAAAGAAAATTTACTGTTGTTTATGGAAAATGGATTAATGATTCAGGATGAAAAACCCTGTTTTTATATATATAGATTAACTATCAATGACCAATGTCAGACAGGCCTATGCTGTGTGATGTCTATTAAAGATTATGAGATTGGTTTAATAAAAAAACATGAATATACCCGTCCCGATAAAGTAGAAGACAGGGCAAATCATATTGAGTATTTAGAGGCGCAGGTTGGTCCTGTTTTTTCCATTTTCAGAAATAACTCTGAAATATCAGATCTGTTTGCACAATTAACCCACGTGGATCCGGAAACTTCATTTACATCAGATGATGGAGTGACTCATGATCTTTGGGTGGTCAAAAATCAATCAATAATCAAAATAATTCAAAAAACATTTAACACACTCAGCTGCACCTACATAGCAGATGGCCATCATCGTTCAGAGGCTGCTGCAGAAGTTGTTAGACGCAATAATAACAATGAAAAATTACCTGAGGCATACAATTATTTTCTAAATGTCTTATTTCCGGATGATGAGGTAAATATATTACCCTATAACAGAATAGTAAAAAAGCCAGAAAATTTATCTGTTCAAGAGATTCTAAACAGAGCGGAGCACAATTTTAATTTAGAGATAAACAAAGAAGGGGCTTTCTCGCCTAAAACTTCCCATATTTATGGTGTTTACACTGAAGGAAACTGGTATAGGATGGTTCTGTTAAATGGTCAACTGAAAAAGGATGATCCTGTCAAAGAAATTGATGCTGAAATTTTACAAAAATATTTTATTGGGCCCATTTTGAATATTAAGGATCCCAAGACGGATGAAAGGATACAATTCGTTGGAGGTATTAGAGGAAATACGGAATTAGAAAACCGTGTGGATTCTGGTGAATTTGATATGGCATTTTCATTATATCCCACCACAGTAAGGCAGTTATTAAACGTGGCAGATGCTCAAAAAGTGATGCCGCCAAAATCTACCTGGTTTGAGCCGAAATTGAGGAGTGGGATGGTCGTACATTTATTAACTAATTAAAAAGGGGAATTATTTTTGCTGATTCTTATCTCAGATGCGTTTTCGCCTGACCTTCCAGAAAAGATTTCTCGGTTTGGTAAGGTCACAGATGATAAAGGGAAATTACCGGAAGCAACTGTTTTACTTGTGCGCAGTAAAACGAAAGTAACAAAAGAGTATATTGATTCAGCACCAAAACTTAAACTGGTTATCCGTGGTGGTGTAGGACTTGATAATATTGATTTGGACTATGCTGCAGAAAAAGGAATTACTGTTCATAACACCGCAGCAGCTTCGTCAATTGCTGTTGCTGAGCTGGCTTTTGCGCTGATAATAGCTTTGCCAAATAATGTAACCAAAGCAGACCGTTCAATGCGTGCCGGTCAATGGGAAAAAAAAGAACTAAAACGTACCGAACTTTATCAAAAAACATTGGGCATTGTTGGGTTTGGAAGGATTGGAAACGAACTCGCCAAAAGAGCTACTGCCTTTGGAATGAATGTTATTGCCTACCATCCAATTGTTAAATCAAGCACAGTTGCAACAATGACAACAAGATTGAAAGACCTTTTAAATAATTCTGATTATGTTTCTTTACATCTCCCTCTTAATCATGAAACGAAAGGAATGATCGATGCTGAAATGCTTAATGAATTTAAAAATGGAGCATATCTCGTTAATACAGGGCGCGGTAAAACAATTGTTGAAGAGGATGTTGTTGATGCATTGCAGAGTGGTAAACTGGCTGGATTTGGTAATGATGTCTGGTATACCGATCCGCCAGGAAATACACCATTAATTGATGCTCCAAATGTTATCGTGTTACCACATTTGGGAGCATCCACAAAAGAAAATCAGTTGAGAATTGTAGATGCTATCGAATCCATTATTCATGATTTTGTTACCACTGAATAAATCGCTTTTAAAAAGGAGATATTAAAATGCAAAACCGTGTTTTTAATTTTAATCCTGGTCCTTCAACTTTACCTTTGGAGGTTCTGCAAATTGTGCAAGAAGAATTGTTGGATTATCAGGCTACAGGTATGTCGGTTTTGGAAATATCTCATCGGTCTGCTCAATTTGAGGAAATTAATCATTCAGCTAACAATCTTATGAAAGAAATATTGGGGCTGGGCGACAATTATCACTTGTTATTTGTGGGGGGTGGAGCATCCACACAATTTGCAAATATCCCTTTAAATTTCCTCAAGAATAGAATGACGGCAAATTATGTGGATACAGGGACATGGGCATCAAAGGCAATCAAAGAGGCGGAAAAACTTGGGAAAGTGAATGTTATTGCTTCTTCCAAAGATAGGGGTTACACTTACATTCCAGAATTGACTCAACATGAAATAACCAATAATGCTGCATATGTCCATATAACCTCAAATAATACCATTAAAGGAACTCAATATCAAACCATCCCGGATACAGGTAACATTCCTCTTTTCGCAGATCTATCTTCTGATATTTGTTCACGGTATACTGATTATTCTAAATTCTCTTTATTTTATGCTGGTGCTCAAAAAAATCTTGGTCCATCTGGAGTGACCATAGTGGGAATAAGGAAAAATATGCTGGAAAAATGTAATGAGAATCTTCCGACGATGGTAGATTACAAAACACATGCTACAAAGAATTCTCTTTTTAACACCCCTCCCGTTTTTGCCATTTATATATTGAAACTGGTTTTGGAATGGGTGAAAAATAATGGAGGATTGTTGGGAATTGGAGAGATAAACCAAAAGAAAAAAGATTTGATTTACAATCTGTTGGATTCACACAGTGATTTTTACAAACCCACAGCAGAAAAGAACAGCCGTAGCTGGATGAACATCACTTTCAGGCTCCCAACTGAGGATTTGGAAAAAAAGTTTTTAGAAGAAAGCGTTACCAATAGGTTAATCGGATTGAAGGGGCATCGTAGTGTAGGAGGGATTCGTGTATCCTTGTATAATGCAATGACCTTTGAAGGTGCTGAAGCGGTGGTTGAGTTAATGGAAACATTTATGAATAAATATGGTTAATTTATTTTTTTGTCTTTTCAATTCAATTGATTGATACCTTCAAAATAATTTTTCTTCTCATTTATTAAAATGAATAAAACACCACTTCATAATCACCATGTTGCTTTGGGAGCTAAAATGGTAAAATTTGGTGGATTTGAAATGCCTGTCTATTATTCTGGTATTGCTGAAGAACACCAAGCTGTCAGAAACCATGCGGGATTATTTGATGTTAGCCACATGGGTCAAGTGATAATCAAAGGGAAAAATGCCCAGAAATATTTACAAAAATTGGTAACCACTGATATTACTTCACTCACTCCAGGAAATGCTCTATATACTGTTATGTGCAATGAAAGCGGTGGAATTGTTGATGATCTATTGGTGTATTGCTTTCCTGATTATTATATGTTGGTATTAAACGCAGGAAATTTTGAAAAAAAATTAGAATGGTTGAACAAAAATAATGATTTAAAAGCACATATTGAAGATAAAAGTAAACAAATAAGTCTTTTGGCAATTCAGGGACCGAACAGTCGGAGAATTGTTTCAGATTTCACCCGGATTTCGTTGAAGGATCTCAAATTTTATCAATTCATTCAATCAAAAATATTTAATTCTCCGTTCACTATTTCCCGCACTGGATATACCGGTGAACTTGGATATGAGATATATTGTAGCAACCAGTATGCAAGTTACCTATGGGATGATTTATTGAAAAAAGGTAAAAAATTTAGATTAGTTCCAGCCGGTATTGGAGCAAGGGATTTATTGAGAATGGAGATGAAATATTGTCTTTATGGAAATGATATAGATGAGACGACACATCCCTTTGAAGCAGGATTAGGTTGGGTTGTCGCATTGGATAAGGATGAATTTATTGGGAAGGAAGCCTTGATAACGAAAAAAAAAGGTTTTTTAAAGAGATTGATTTGTTTTCAGATGGAGGATAGAGCCATTCCACGAAAAGGATATACCATTCTAATAAATGATAAAGAGAGGGGAATAGTGACCAGTGGAGGATTTTCCTCAGTTTTGAATATGGGAGTTGGTATGGGATATGTGAATCGAGAATTCAGTAAAGCTGGAGATGAAATTGGAATAGATGTCAGGGGCAATGTGAAGAATGCCATCATTAAAAAACCACCATTGTATACGCATGGAACTTTATATTCCTGAACCATATTATAATATGAACAAAAAAGTAATAATTTAATTACAAAACAATAATGCAAAATCGTAGACAGGAAATAATAGGCATATTATTATTAGTTATTTCTCTGTGTGTTTTAGCTAGCCTCGTTGGATTTAATCCTTCTGAAGAACCTAGAATCTCTCCAAAGGTCAAGTTAACCAACACTATGGGGATTGTGGGAATCTATGTGTCTTATGGATTAATCAAATTAGGATTTGGTTATTCAGTGATCATTTTGCCTTTATTGGGATTTGTTTGGGGTTGGTGGTTATTTAGTCATCGTAGACTTGAAAATCTTTACCGTCCCTCTTTGTATCTTGTTGGTGCCATGTTATTGTTTTCAATCTCTCTTGGGCAAATTACAATTTGGACTTATAAAGGGAATCCACCTCATCTATTATATTCAGGGTTTACTGGATGGTCAATTGCAAATTTATTTCTTGATTTTTTGGGAGGTATTGGAGTTGCAGTAGTCTTGACTGGAGGTTGGCTCTTGCTGATCAGAGGATACTTTTCCTGGAGTTTTTATCAGCCTTTTCAGAATGTTGGTAAATGGACACAAGATAAATGGAATTCTTTTTCCTTGAAAAGAGAGCTGATGAAAAAGGAAAAATCAAAGCAACAACATACACAGGAACTAATCTCAAAAATTGAAGAAAAAGAAGAGGAAAACTTCAAAGACATCAAAAAGAAGAAAGACGAAATATCTACGATAGAAGAAGAATATAATAATCCCCCTAGAAATGAGCGAAAAACATCTGATGAAATAAAAAGTATTAATGATCATTCAAGTGAGGCAGAAAAAACCGAAACTGGAATATTAGATGACGCAGAAAATATTGAAGTTGGAGAAATGATTGAAGAAGAGGAAGTGCAGCTGGATAAATTGAAAGAGCGTAAGGCTTCTGTACGGGAATATCAATTACCCACAACTGATTTGCTGGATTCTCCCTTGAATATTCAGGATGGTATGAGCAGAGACGAACTTTTGGAAAGGGCAAATTTTTTAACAAAATCATTGGAAACTTTTGGAGTTGAGGGAAAAGTTGTGAATGTCCATCCGGGACCTGTCATTACATTATTTGAGGTAGAACCCGCAGAAGGAGTAAGGGTAAATAAATTTGTTCAACTGTCAGATGATTTGGCCAGAGTTATGGAGGCAAGCCGGGTGAGAGTTATTGCTCCCATACCTGGGAAATCATCTGTCGGGATTGAAATCCCCAATCGTAATCCAGCCTTAGTATATTACAAATCTATTGTGAACTCTGAGAAATTTGCTGGTGGTAAATCGTTGCTAACTCTTGCAATAGGGAAAAGTACCTCTGGTGAGATTGAAACGTTAAATTTAGGTGACATGCCGCATTTACTGATTGCAGGAACAACAGGATCAGGAAAATCAGTTTGTTTGAACACGATAATTTGTAGTATCCTGTACCGTGCAAAACCGGATGAGGTGCGATTTATGATAATCGATCCCAAAAAAGTTGAAATGACCATGTACCGTTCTTTGGAGAAATATTTTTTGATTCGTTCAGCAGATTTTAATGAACCCATTGTAACAACAACAGAAAATGCCATTCTTGCTCTTAAGGGGTTAGAAAAGGAAATGGATAATAGGTATACGGTTTTGTCTGAAGTTGTGGTGAGGAACATAGGTGAATACAATAAAAAAATGAAATCTGAAAACCAATCCATAATGCCCTATATTGTCTTGGTAATTGATGAATTAGCAGATTTAATGATGATGAGCGCTAAAGATGTTGAAGCTCCCATTGCCCGGTTAGCACAATTGGCTCGTGCAGTTGGGATTCATTTGGTTATTGCTACGCAAAGGCCCTCTGTAGATGTGATAACCGGTGTGATTAAGGCAAACTTTCCTTCTCGAATTGCATTTCAGGTAGCAACAAAAATTGATTCCCGAACTATCATTGATTCATCAGGAGCAGAGAAATTAATTGGTAGAGGTGATATGCTTTTTGTTGGATTGGGTTCTGCAGAATCGGTACGCCTTCATAATGCCTTTTTATCTCTTGAAGAGATTGAATCAATTATGAATCATATCACCTCCCAACCCGAAGGGAAAGAGCTAACACTCCCCAGCATTAAGGAATTTTCTTCGGTAGATTTATCCATGGGGGGTGATGAACAAGATGAAATGCTTTCAGAGGCTATAAAATTAGTTGTTATCCATCAGCAAGGATCCATATCGTTGTTGCAAAGGCGATTGAAATTAGGTTATTCCCGGGCTGCCAGGTTAATGGATGAAATGGAAAAGATTGGAATTGTAGGTCCTTTCACTGGAAGCAAAGCTAGGGAAGTATTGGTGGATGAATCTTACCTTGAAATGATTTCCGATTGAAAAATATTTTAAAATATTCTCAATTGATTTTGGGATTTTATCTTACTTTTCTTTTCGGTGAATCATCCCCTTTGGATTCAGTTATTCATAAATTTTATGCACAACCAGGAATTTATGATTTAAAAATTGAACAACATCAAATATCAACACAAAGCAGATCAACTGGGGATTTATATATAAAAGATAATCATCATTTAATGATTCGATTACCAAACCTTTCACTTTTATTAGATAATAATTTATTTTATACGTTTTATCCACATCAATATAAAGTAGTGATTGATCATTACATTAATTCTGAGTTTAATTTAATTTCAATATTGAATGGTGACTGGAAGAATATTTCTGTGGATCAGATTGAAGGGGAAAACCAATCGGAAAATATTTATTTTTCAATTGAAGATTATGAAATTACCGGTATTCTTAAAGTTGATAAATATTATAATCTCAAAGACTTAATAATAAATTTTAGTGATAATGAGTCCATTCAATTACATCTTAATCTGAAAGGATATCAGTCGATAGATTTTACATCAATAATACCTGATACAACCGGATGGGAGATCATAGATTTCCGTGAATAAAACCATAAAATTAACTATTGGAATCACTCTGAGTATTATTGGTTTGTACTATGCATTTTGGAACTTGGACATAAATCAGTTGTGGGTTCATTTACAAACAGTGAATTTGTTGTATGTCCTCGCTGGAATTATTTTATTTATTTATAGTGTCCATATTCGTGCTAAAAGGTGGCAAGTGTTGTTAAAACCATTAATCGAAATACCAGTTTATCCCTTATTCAGTGCAACAGTAATTGGTTACTTTGGTAATAGTGTTTTACCATTCCGGTTGGGAGAACTGCTCCGTGGATATTCCCTATCTAAAGAATATCCTTTGAAAGTTTCTTCCATTATGGGGACCATTATTCTGGATCGCATCCTTGATTTTGCAGGATTATTGTTTATCTCAACTTTATTTTTGTTTATTTATCCAACGGAACAATGGTTTAAAACAGGATTTATAATCATTGCTTTTTTTTTAACCATAGCATTTTCTATTTTGTATTTATTAAATCAAAAAATGC
>CAZOUJ010000054.1:0-8993 GCA_964582955.1 uncultured bacterium | reverse complement strand
AAAACAGAACTCCAGATATGGGATTTAACAGAAAATTGAGGATAGAATGAGTCACTTTTTCCTCAAAAACTCTAACTAGTAATGTTTTTCTTTAACTTATATAGTTAGAAAAAAGAAGAGGTTTACAGACTGTAACTTATACTTCTATCTTGTAGTGTCAACCCCAAAACCTTGATTTATTCCACAGTGACAGACTTAGCCAAATTCCTCGGCTGGTCAATATCACACCCTCTTAAAACAGCCAAATGATAGGCTAAAAGCTGAAGAGGAATAGAAGCGGCAATGGGAAAGATATGAGAATGAGTAGATGGAATTTCAATGAGGAATTCCGCCAGTTTTTCAAGCTCTCTTGTTTTTTTATCTGTCAAAACAATAATGCGTCCTTTTCTGGATTTGACCTCTTGAATATTGGATAATACTTTTTCATATGTTCTATCATGGGGAGCTATAAACACAACAGGCATTTTTTCATCTATCAATGCAATAGGCCCATGTTTCATTTCTGCAGCGGGGTAGCCTTCGGCATGAATGTAGGAAATTTCTTTCAACTTCAGTGCGCCTTCCAATGCAACGGGAAAATTCAATCCTCTGCCCAGATAGAGAAAATTATCTGCGGTTTCCATTTTCCAAGCCACCTTTTCAATCTGTGATGTATCTGAAAGAATCGATTTTACCACAGTGTCAAGACCTGCCAGGGATTCTGCGATCTTTTTTCCATGAACCTTTGAAAGCCCCTTCAATCTCCCAAGCAGTAAAGCAAACATGTTTAAAACCGTAACCTGTGCTGTAAATGCCTTTGTCGATGCTACACCAATTTCCGGTCCCGCATGGGTATAAATACCATGATCAGTCAACCGGGCAATGCTGCTCCCGACCACATTGCAGATTCCCAGAGTTAAAGCACCATTCTCTTTAGCTTTTTTAATGGCTGCTAGTGTATCCGCTGTCTCTCCTGACTGGCTGATCGCCAGTAACACCGTTCTGTTATCAATGACTGATTTACGGTAACGAAATTCAGAGGCATACTCCACATGGACAGGGATCTGTGCATATTCTTCAATTAAATATTTTCCGATGAGCCCTGCATGCCACGACGTTCCACAGGCAGTGATGTATAAACGAGAAGCTTCCTGAATTCTGTCCATACAGTCACGGATTCCACCTAAGTGCGCTGTTCCTTCATCCACTAAAAGCCTTCCCCTCATTGTATCTATGATCGTATGCTGCTGGTCATGAATTTCCTTCAACATGTAATGGGGGAAACTTCCCTTTTCAATCTGCTCCACGGTCATATCGAGTTGTGTCACTACTTTTGAAATGACTTTATTCTCATGAATTTTTTTTATTTCATGACCTTTCGGGGAAATTGTGACCATTTCTCCTTCTTCAAGAAATATAACATTCCGGGTATGTTCGATGATAGGAGAAGCATCGCTGGCGATAAAATATTCATCTTTTCCCACGCCAAGTACAAGAGGGCTTCCATATCGTGCAGCCACAATTATATCCGGATCATCTTTGGAAATCACAGCGATACCATAGGCACCAACTACTTCCTGAAGCGCTGCTCTAACAGCATCGGGAAAATTCAATCCATTACTTTTGTATAATGAAGAAATCAATTGTACCAATACTTCCGAATCCGTTTCACTTACAAATTCAATCCCTTCATTCTCCAATGCTATCCTAAGGATATCATGGTTTTCTATGATTCCATTATGAATCAAAGCAATGGATTCTGTATGATCTAGGTGAGGATGGGCGTTTACATCATTTGGCTCACCGTGAGTTGCCCACCGTGTGTGTGCAATACCGATGTTGCCTCTCAAAGTTGAATCCATCAGTGCGGTTTCAAGTTGTTTGACTTTTCCCGCCTTTTTTATGAAATCAATAGAAGCATCACCACTCACAGCAATCCCAGCTGAATCATAGCCTCGGTACTCCAGACGCTTTAATCCATTAATGAGGATCGGGATAGCATCTTTTGTCCCATAATACCCTACAATACCACACATATTTAACCTGAATCCTTATTTTTGTTATTTCTTAGAAAACACATCTACCGAAATATAATTAACTGATAAACGAATTGTTTTTTAATTATGTATAATATATAAATAAGTTCCATTAACAATTTCTGAATTTACTCCCATTCAATAGTCCCAGGAGGTTTAGATGTAATATCATAGACCACACGATTAACACCGGAAACCTTATTCACAATTGCATTAGAAATCTTAGACAAAATCACTCCTTCAAAATGATACCAGTCTGCAGTCATTCCATCATGACTGATAACGGCCCTTAGCCCAATCAAATTTTCGTAAGTGCGTTTATCTCCCATGACTCCCACGGTTTGGACAGGAATCAGAACACAAAACGCCTGCCAGATATCATCATAAATCCCATGCTCTTTTAATATATTTATAAATACTGCATCAGCATCCCTCAAGATATCTAATCTTGACTGTGTCACCTCACCAATCACTCTTACAGCCAGTCCAGGACCAGGAAATGGATGCCGATATATCATATCACGTGGAATTCCCAATTCAAGTCCTACCTTTCTAACTTCATCCTTAAACAGATCCCGAAGTGGTTCTATTAGTTGAAAATCCATTTTATCAGGTAGGCCTCCAACATTATGATGACTTTTTATCACCGCACCATGGCTACCAGCTTTAGCAAAACCACTTTCTACCACATCTGGATACAAAGTACCTTGTGCCAAAAAATTAATTTTTCCCTGTTCTTTTGCAATTCGTTCAAAACTACGAATAAATTGCTCTCCGATAATTTTCCGTTTCTTCTCTGGATCAGTTACACCCTGTAATTTGTGTAAAAAGTGTTCTGACTCATCAAAACATTCCACCTGAAAGGGTAAAATTTCATTAAGATTACTGATACATACCTCAGCTTCATTTTTCCGCATAAGACCATGATCAATAAGAATACCCAATGTACTTTCACCAATTGCCTTTCCAAGAAGCGCTGCCACAACTGTAGAGTCCACTCCACCGCTCACACCCAACAGAACTTTTTTATCTTCCGTTTGCATTTTAATATTTTCAATCTGTTCATCAATAAAATTTCCAGTTGTCCAGCTTGGTGCACACTGGGCCATGCGAAAAAGAAAATTGTTTAAAATTTGATTTCCGGCTTCTGTATGAATAACCTCCGGGTGAAACTGGGTAGCAATACGAGTTTCATTTTTATTTTGCAGAGATGCTATGACCCCATTGGACGAATGAGAAGTGACTATCCAATCCTCCGGAATTCTATCAACTTTATCCATATGGCTCATCCATACTTCGGTCTCTGGTGATACCTGATGAAAAAGACCATTTGATTCTTCAATTTTTACTTGGGCAAAACCATATTCACCATGAGATGAAGATTCAACTATTCCGCCATAATAATGAACCATGAGTTGAAAACCATAACATATCCCTAAGATGGGAATTTCAAGTTTAAATATATCTTGATCATATTTAGGAGCCGTAGTTTCATATACGCTGGAAGGTCCTCCGGAAAGAATCAATGCCTTTGGCCTGCGTTCCAATATATCCTGAATGGATGAATCAGGCGGGAGTATTTCAGAAAATACATTGAACTCTCTCACTCTCCTGGCGATTAATTGGGTATACTGAGAGCCAAAATCCAAGATGATAACTCCGTTGGAATTCAGATTATGCATTAAATCTCCCAGGACTCTAAATCACTCATAAAGGATTCATTCGTTAATTTATAATGAATGGGAGTGATACTGATATACCCTTCCTCCAATGCCCTATTATCCGTATTCCCGGAGGAATCGGGATCGATTGATTCTCCTGTCATCCAATAGTAAATATTACCCATGGGATCTTCTCTTTTTTCAAATCTGTCTTTAAAATAGACATTACCCTGAGTCGTGATTCGTATTCCTTTAATCATCTTTGCGGGTATATCAGGGATATTGACATTTAACAGAGTACCCTTAGGCAAACCAAATTCCATAACTTTATTTATGATGTTTTGAGTAATTTCCATTGCATATTTAAAATCCTCCGGATGGTGTGAATCAATACTCAGCGCTACAGATGGGATTCCAAGAATTGTACCTTCGGTAGCAGCACTAACTGTTCCAGAATAAATCACATTTATACCCACATTTGCACCATAGTTAATTCCTGAAACGACCATATCTGGCGGAGATTTTAAAATAGACCGTACCGCAATTTTTACACAATCAGCTGGAATTCCGTTCACAGCATACCCACTGAAACCACCCCTGCGATTCACATGTTTTGTCCTTAATGGTTTTGTAATTGTGATAGCATGTCCCACAGCGCTTTTTTCCGTATCGGGAGCTACCACCAATACATTCCCAAAATCTTTCACCGCTTCCCACAACCAATAAATTCCGTCAGTATAGATCCCATCATCATTAGTGATAAGAATCGTTTTTTCCATCATGTTAATACATTTATTAAATTATAGAGTTCGTTTTTTAATTCAACACGGGGAACAATTCGATCCACAAATCCTTTTTTCATCAGGAATTCAGCCCGCTGAAATCCCGCGGGCAAATCTTCACCAATGGTCTGTTTTATTACGCGAGGGCCGGCAAACCCAATCAATGCACCTGGTTCTGCTAAAATAATATCACCCAGCATTCCAAAACTGGCGGTTACTCCACCGGTTGTGGGGTCAGTGAGCAGTGAAACATAGAGTCCACCCGATTTTGAAAATTGCGCTAACTGAGCACTCGTTCTTGCCATCTGCATTAAAGATAATGCTCCTTCCTGCATCCTTGCTCCACCTGAGGCACAAATAATGATTAGAGGGACCTTATTTTCTTCCGCGTAAACAGTAGCCCTTACTACCTTTTCTCCTACCACAATACCCATGCTACCGCCTATAAATTTGAAATTCATTATTCCAAGGATAACTTTTCTATCAATTAGCATTCCATCAAAACATCGAATTGCATCCAAGTGTCCGGTTTTTTCAATGGCAGTTTTAAGTTGGTTTTTATATTTTTTCCCTGCTTTGAAATTTAAAGGATCAGTTGTTTTGAGGTCTTTGAATAATTCAGTGTATTGTCCTTCCTCAAAAATCAAATCCAAATACACATCCGGTGATACCCGAAAATGATGGTTACAGTGATGACAGACTGAGTGACGTTTATCCAGTTCTATTTTATACAATATTTCATTGCATGAGGAACACTTCTCCCATAACCCACTGGGGATATCTTTCTTTTCACTTTCTTTTAAATTCTCTTCTTTTCGACGAAACCAAACCATATCAATAACTCACGCTTGTTTTTGCCAAGTTTGCAATCGTCGGGATCTTGTTCCCCTTTTTGCCATGATAATTGCATCTTCTCCATCGTGATAATATTTCGTACGAATATCGATCTTCTCAAACCCAAAATGAGAATATAATTGATAAGCAGACCAGTTAGATTCTCTAACTTCAAGAAATAAATATGTTTTTTCATTAAACCGTGATAGAAATTCTGATAAAATTCTTTTTCCGTATCCACGGTATTGATGTGAAAGTCTGACTGCAATATTAATAATCTGTACCTCATATTGAACAATATAAGACATAATAAATCCTATGATAAAATTTCCATCATCTAAAACCCAGTGACCTGCAGTCTGATTTGCAACAAATTCATGAACCAATTGCTCTTTGGACCACGGACTAGAAAAAGCAGACTGTTCGATCTCCCAAATAGCATCAACATCCTGCATGACAGCCTTACGAAACTGCATTTTTACGTTTTGTTATTTTAAAGGGTGCAATATAATCCGGGACAAGATTATAGGGATTGATTATTATAAACTCATTCCATCGTTCATGAGCAAGCATTCCTATTTTTTTTGCCGATGGAATGGCTGGAAAAAATAATACGTTCTCATTTTTAGAAGTTATATGTTCTCCACCACAAATAAAAACATCATTTTTTTCTATATCAATCCTTGATTTTAATGTATCCCAATCCCACAATACAGGGATATCAACACCTGAGGGAAATGTCCCATTATGATGAAATAACTGTGTGTAATATAAATTCCTATGTGAAAATAGTGCGATTCTATATGATTCTGTTTTGGATGAAATACCTGTCGCTAGACCTGTTAAGGTTGGAACAGGTACAACAGGCAGATCATGGCTATATGCCAATCCCTTTGTGAAACTCAATCCAATGCGCAAACCGGTAAAAGAACCTGGACCAATTGAGACAGCAATACCATCCAATTCATCCCAATTATATCCTGATAATTGCCTTACCTTTTTTACCATTCTCGGTAATTCCTCCGCTGAAGTTCGGGGACAATTCTCTTCAACCAGAGAGATACAATCTCCTTCTGATATAAAAGCAGTACCACAAATAAATGTAGCAGTTTCAATTGCCAGAATTTTCAAATGTTAAATCCGGTTAAGTTAACTACTCTATGGTTCTCAGAATTCTCATCTAATTTAAAATTTATTCTGGGACAATGTTCAGGAATGATCTCTTCAATCCTATCTACCCATTCGATTAACGTAATTCCATCTTCAGGATATAAAAACCTTTCTGCGTCCTTAGAAATGAATTCGGTGTAATCATTCAGACGGTAACAATCCACATGAAACAAAGCATATGATTCTCCATCATATTCACTCACAATTTTGAATGTTGGAGAGGTGATGTGTTCATTGATTCCGAGTCCCTTTGCAAAGCCTTTTGCAAAAGTAGTTTTTCCAGAACCTAAATCTCCCTTAAGCCCAATAACAGTTCCCACAGGGATTGTTAATGACAGTTTCATTCCAAAAGCTTCCATAGCATCAGATGACAATATTTTATGTGTATTTGTGTAAGATACGGTCATTTCCCTTCCAAAACAGCAACCGGAATCAGCATTTCCTCCATGGAAATTCCACCATGCTGAAAACTATTTTTAAATGCATTTTGATATTTTTTCAACTGATTCGGATATAGAAAAAAAGCGGAATCTTTTGCAAATAGATACGTGGATTGATGACCCATTTCGGGAAGTTTGTAGTCCGAAGGTTTACGAACTTTCACACTGAACTTATCATCGCAATTTAAATTTCTGCCTACTTTATAACGTACTCCAGTTGACGTATCTTTATCCGCTTTGACCATTACACCCTTATGAACACAAATACTACCGTGGTCACTTGTGAGAACAATTCTATATCCATTTTCTCCAAGATATTTCATAACATCCAAAAGCCATGAATTATTGAACCACGATACAACCGCTCGGCAAAATGCAGATTCATCATCAACCATTTCCTTCAGCACCGAAGATTCGCTTTGATTGTGTGCAAGTTGATCCACAAAATTAACTACTACAGCTAACAAATCAATATTTGAAAACTCACCAACTCTATGTTGAAATTTTATGCCATGCTCCGCTGACCAAATTTTATGATAGTGTGCTCCGATATGGTTCAGATTATTTCTATCAAGAAGGTGTCTTAAATAAGTTTCTTCAAATTGATTCAACCCAAAATCTCCGAATTTCATTGCAGCCAATTGTTCTGGATATTTTTTTATTAAATCGTCAAAATACATCCCACTGAAAAGAGCATTACGGCTGTAGGGAGTTGCTGTGGGTAGAATTGACACATGAAAATGAATGTCGACACTAAAATATAAAGACAGGGTGGGAAGCATTGCCATAAGTTGATCATAACGTAGACAATCCATAACAAGAAAACACATTTTCCGTCCCATCTCAAGTTCAGGATTTACAAACTTTTCCACCACATCCACCGACATTGAAGGTCGTTTACCTGATTTGATCCACTCTGGGTAAACCTCCTCAATAAATCGGGAGAACTCACGATTACAAGATTGGACTTCCTCCTTGAGAATGGATTGCAGTCCCGGTTCATTATGACCCTCCAATTCCAATTGCCAATTAACCAACTGCTTATATAAATCCCACCATTCTTCAACAGTAAAATGGTCTTTCTCTTTCCTGCTTATATCTTGATATTCTTTCAGAAAATCACGAGTTGTCTTCTCTTCCTGAATTTGTCCGGATTCAAGCACCTGTTTTATAGCCATTAAAACCTGACTGGGATTTACAGGTTTGATAAGAAACTGTGTCACTTTTTCTGAAATCGCTTCGTTCATCAACGTTTCTTCTTCAGATTTTGTAACCATGATCACTGGTAGCGCTGAATCAATCTGTTTTAACTCCCGCAATGTATCGATTCCATCCATTCCGGGCATGTACTGGTCAATCAGCGCTAATTGAATATCCCTATTTTTCGCCAGATTCAGACCATCAATTCCATTAGTGGCTGTTTTGATCTCAAAGCCTTTTTCTTCCAAAAATAATATATGAGGTTTTAGGTGTTCAATCTCATCGTCCACCCAAAGAATTTTACCGCGGATTTTCATGATATATAATGGACTGGAAAATACGATGTCGAAGAAATACCGGTTAAGGGGTAAATCGGGACATTCTAATCAGAATAATGAGTGTAAAAGGCATTTATATTTGTTGGTTTCTGCTTGTACTATCTACTTATTATTATTTGGATGTAAGCGTCCATGAACCATCCCAATCATCCCCAGGAGAATTTTCCATATAAAATTCACATCGGGGGATATAGATCCTACTGGGATTGGTTTTTCGCCCTGGGAACATATCCTCCAATTTATCGGATGCCTTGAAAGCTTCAATCGCTTTCCCCCATTCCTGTTTTTTATATAGTCCAAGGGCATCATGATAAGTATCTAGAATTTTATCATATCCATCTGGCATATTTCCTGCTTCTGCGATCAATTCAAATACCTGAGCCGGTTCCTTCTTTCCCATAACAACCACATAGTCCAAATCACGCCAGATAAATTTTTCTTTGCATACTTTATATGTTTCCTGTGCCACCTGAATATAAATACCAAACTGCATTGCAGATGACTACAGTCTAGAAGCAAGATTTAACGTATCACCCATCAATGTATAGTTCAT
>CAZOUJ010000053.1:1534-9057 GCA_964582955.1 uncultured bacterium | reverse complement strand
GAAAAGTTTTGGATTAAGATCCAGTTGGAAATTGGAAAAAAATTAAAGTTCATTGTCAACGGCTATCGAAAGAGGTGTCAAAACGGTTCTCCCAATTTATTGCCTACTCAGAGAATGTGCCAAAATCAGTAGCTTTTTGGGCTGATAAATTTTCAAAATCCAATGAGTACATTCATCAATTGGTTGAATCCAATCAGTTGGTTAATAAAAAAAATATGGTGTTTTCTGAAAAGGGGAAAGATATTTCAAAAAAAGCGATTTTAGATTATCTAACTGATTTTTATGAGAAGAATCCATATCGTGCATATATTAATTCGGAATCTGTGCGGAATGAGTTAGGCTTCAGTCGATCCTGGTACGATTATATTGTTTCAAAATTAGATGGAAAGGAAATAGCACTTCAAAAAGGCGGATTGACGCTAAAATCACACAAAATTGAATTGTCCAAAAAGGATAAAAAAAGTTTGGATCAAATTAAACATATCCTGTCTAAAGTTCTATTTCTCCCGGTGTCATTAAAAGATATTGAACAAAAGCTCCAATGTGAATCTGATCAGATTCTTGAATTACTGCATGTGTTAAAACATCAGGGATATTCATTAGATATTTCAAATCAACTGTGGATGAGTAGACCTGATTTGGATAGATTGATTGAAAAACTTGATGAGTACTATATTTCGAATGAAATTTTAAGTGTAGGAAAATTTAAATCAATGACGAATCTTACACGAAAGACTGCTATTCCTCTTCTAGAATATTTAGATAAATCTGGTATTACATTCCGGAGAGGAAATGAACGTATTCAGGGATCAAAATTTCCCTCAAGCTGTAAACAGCAGGTGTGAACATAGACAGAGCTATGAATGATTCACCAAAAATACAGGATATAAAAGAAAAAAATATGCCAAATATTTCTACTGGAACACCGCTTATGCGGCAATATTCAGAGATCAAATCCAAATATTCTGACTGCATCGTTTTATTTAGAATGGGAGATTTTTTTGAGACCTTCAATGAAGATGCAAAAATCACTTCAAAAATTCTTGGTATTGTATTGACGAAAAGGGCAAACGGCGCAGCTGCTGATGTCCCATTGGCTGGCTTTCCACACCATGCTTTAGATAATTACCTTCCTAAAATTGTTAATGCAGGCTATAAAGTAGCCATCTGTGAACAGGTGGAAGATCCAAAATTAGCAGCGAAAATTGTAAAACGTGAGGTGATTGAGGTTGTTTCACCCGGAACTTTGGAACCGAATGAAGAATCACTCCAAAAGTCAAATAATTTCATCGTTTCATTATCCTTTTTACAGAATGATGTTGGTTATGCGGTTCTGGATCAATCTACGGGAGAGTTTTATTTGGGAGAATCTTCTGAGGATAGTTTAAGTGAATCCCTTCGCCAATTTGCACCAAGGGAAGTTCTTTTAGCGGAATCACATACTTATATCACATCAAAATGGTATAAAAAATTAAAACCATTTATCTCTCGAGTTGATGATTGGATTTTTGATTATGATCATGGATACAGGCTCCTGACGGATCATTTCGAAACCCCGTCTCTAAAGGGATTTGGATGCGAGGAATACAGTTTAGGTATATGTGCTGCAGGTGCAATGATTTATCAAATGAAACATAATCTCAATTTACCATTAAATCATATCTCAAGGATCAAGCCCATTTTAAATGACTCAATTATGGGACTGGACAGTTTTACTATCAGAAATCTGGAAATATTTAACTCACTATCTACTCAAGGCACTCACGGAACGTTAACAAGTATTCTAGATGAAACTGTTTCACCCGGAGGTGGAAGATTGTTGAAAAAATGGCTTAACAATCCGTTGACCGATATGGTACGATTGAGAGACCGGGTTAAGATGGTTGATTTATTTACAAAGGAAAAATCCATCCTTCATGTTCTGAGAGATTTTTTAAGAAAAACATCTGATCTTAAGAGAATATTGGGAAGAATCAATAAGTCCAAAGCCTCACCCAGGGACTTATTAGGACTAAAAAATACATACGAGCTAATTAATCATATATTGAAAAAACTCAAAGAATCAGATGCGTTGGATTCACTTAAAATATATAATTGGTTTGAAGAAACTAAATCATTGATAAATTCCATTAAAATCAAAATCAATGAAGATGCCCCAGCGACTCTAAAACAGGGTGGAGTCATCGCTCGAGGAATTAATTTAGAATTAGATGAACTTCGATTAATGGCGAAAGATGGTTCTGAATGGATAAACCAATTACAATCTTCTGAACGGGAAAGAACTGGTATCTCATCATTAAAAATAAGATATAACAAGGTATTTGGATATTATATTGAGGTGACGAAAACCCACTTAGAAAAAGTTCCTTCTGAATATATACGAAAACAAACCTTGGTAAATGCAGAACGATATATAATTCCTGAATTAAAGGAATATGAGGAGAAAATTCTAAGCGCAGAAGAAAAATTATCTGAGATTGAAAACCGTTTATTTCAAGAATTGTGTTGTGAGATTTTATGTGAAGCCCATTCCATACAGAAAAATGCTGAAAGTCTGAATAAACTGGATGTTTTAACTGCATTTGCATTTCTGGCAGTTCAAAATAAATATGTGAAACCCCGATTTACTCGAAACCCTATCCTTAAATTAAAAAAAGCTAGACATCCTGTGGTGGAGAAACTCTTGCCTGTAACTGAAAAATTCATTCCGAATGATCTTGAAATCAATACGGAAAAAAATCAAATCCATTTAATTACCGGTCCAAATATGGCAGGAAAATCTACTTATTTACGGCAGGTAGGGCTTATAATAATCATGGCCCAAATTGGGTGTTTTGTCCCTGCTGAAAAAGCCGAGATTGGTATAGTTGATCATCAATTTACACGAGTGGGAGCCAGTGATAATCTAGCGGGGGGAGAAAGTACTTTTTTAGTGGAAATGATTGAAGCGGCAAATATTCTAAATAATGCTTCCCAGAACAGTTTGATTCTTCTTGATGAAGTAGGCAGAGGGACAGCTACGTTTGATGGTTTATCCCTTGCCTGGGCGATTACAGAATATTTACATGAGAATTCACACATAGCAGCTCGAACACTGTTTGCAACCCACTATCATGAGTTAACCGTTTTAGAGAATTCTTTGGACAGATTATCTAATTATCATGCAAGTGTTCAAGAGTATAAGGATAAAATCATTTTTCTTCGTAAAATAATTCCAGGAGCGGGGGATAAAAGTTATGGCATTCATGTGGCAAAAATGGCTGGACTTCCAAAGTCAATAATACGAAGAGCCAATGAAATCCTATTACAACATATCAATCAATCAAAAGATACCCAGATTCAAAGTGACATATTCAGGAATACACAAGAATTATCATTTGATATTGAGGAAAAAAAATTAACAGTAGAACTGAGTGAACTAGATGTTGAATCCATGACTCCTCTTGAAGCACTAAAAATGCTGGTTGATTTAAAGACCAAATATAAGTCATGATGAAAAAACAAATTTTTGGAAAATACCTTTCATTAATAAATCTTTTTGTTTTGATCTTTTTATCTAACGTAAATGCTGGTAATTCTCTATTCCATACCGTAATAGATGCTCCGGCTCTGGCGTTAGGAAATGCACTCACAGGGGCTCAGTTCTCTCAAGATGCCGGATTTACAAATCCAGCACGAATAAATCAATTCAAACTTGGGACTTTTTTATATTCAAGTGAATCCCGATTCTCTGGTACTTTTTATAGACAAATATTTGCCTATCGAAGTCGTTCTTTTCCATTCAAATTTCTATTTCTTCATGAAGGAATTCATAATATTCCTGATACACGACATGCATTAAATGATTGGAATGGTGATGAAATGTTAAACGGAAATGAACGACTTATTGCAGATCAGATATCCCATTTTAATCAACATCGTTTTGGTGTCATAATCCAACATTTAATTCCCTGGAAAGATAGCCACATAGGGGTGGGATATAATACAGTTATTGTTTCCGCTGCAGGTGTAAACGGTTTTGGCCTTAACATCAATGGTGGAATTTTCAAACAATGGAATCCATCATTTTCAGTGGGATTAGAAATAAAAAATATTGGGATATTACCAATCAAATGGACCACTGGTTATCAACAATCTTGGTCACCAGAAATTTTTATAGGCGGAAGTGTCACCCCTATAATGCAAAATGTGTGGTACAAAGTCAATTTCTTTTTAGACGGAGGACTCAGATTCAAAAAAAGAACATTGGATGACGATTTCCATATAGATGACAATGGCGGAATTATTCGTTATGGGATTGAACTCAATGTGGATGAAAAATTTGCATTGAGAATTGGGATGTCTGGGAAAGGAAAACTTGCATTTGGATTCAGTGTTTCCACTGAAAAAAATACATTAAATTACACTTTGAGCACAAAACAGGGATGGGGTGAAAATTCAACCGGTCATATTTTCACTTTTTTGTTGGATATTGATGATATAAAAAATTGGTTTATATATTGATAATTAAAACGATTGAATGGGTCAAATTATGTTTATAGTTTTAAAGATTGTATTCGGAATGAAAAATGATTAAAAGTATGTCAGGATTTGGTCAAGGAACTGGCAAATTGGATAATGGGACATGTACAGTATCTGTCCGTGCCTTGAACTCAAGATATTTAGATATCAAATTGTCCGGTTTTGATGGTCATCCGGATTTAGACCATATGATACGAAATAAAATCAGAGAAAAATTGGAACGAGGGAGCATCCAGATAAATATGAATTTAAATCTTGGAATGAATGGGAAGAAGCATATTCAATTCAATCAAGATAGATTTGAACGAATTGAAAAAATATTATCTACTATCCAAAAACAATATGGCAGACACATGAACATGGCTAATATTATCACTTCGAAAGATTTATTTATGGATGGTCCTGAAATCGAAATTGACAATTCGGAAATTATTACTGTTATCAACCTTGCTCTGGATCAGGTAAATTTAATGAGAATTGAAGAAGGGAAAAAAACTGAGGAACATTTGACATTTTTATTGGATGAAATAATTGAATTAATTGAAGGGTTAAAAGAAAAAACTAAAGAACTCATTGAAAAGAAAATTGATAAATATAGAGAAAAGATTCAAAATTTGATTGATGGAATACCTGTTGAAGAATCCCGATTAAGTATGGAAATTGGGTTAATGGCTGATAAAACAGATGTGTCGGAGGAATTAACTCGCAGTTTAAGCCATGTTAATCAATTTAGACAATTGATGAAGTTGAAGGAACCGGTTGGAAAACGTTTAAACTTTCTCACTCAGGAATTAAATCGAGAAATCAATACTTTAGGGGTGAAAGCTAATGATGTTACTGTAAGCCGGGATGTAATTGCTTTAAAATCCTCAATAGAAAAAATTAGAGAACAGATACAAAATATTTTATGAAATTAATTTATACTATATCAGGTCCTTCCGGAACAGGAAAATCCACCCTATGTAAGGCAATTTTAGAACAAATTCCTGAGCTGTCATTTTCAGTTTCATTTACAACCAGAGTTCAAAGAGATTACGAAATAGATGGAGTGGATTATCATTTTATCAACCATTCTGAATTTCAATCAATGCTTGACAACCAACAATTTGCAGAATATGAAGATGTACATGGGCAGTTTTATGGTACTCTGAGATCTTTTCTGGACGATTCCAAAATAAAGGGAAATCCATTACTGCTAGAATTGGATGTAAAAGGAGCGATGTCAGTTAAAACATTATATCCTGATCAGACCCTTTCAATTTTTATAAAACCTCCGAGTGAAGATGTACTGCGATTAAGATTGGAAAGGCGAGGTACTGATGATAAAGCTTTGATTCAAAAAAGATTAACCCGTATTTATATGGAACTTGAATACGGAAGAATGTTTGATGTTAGTTTCATAAATGATGATCTGGAAATGGCGATCAAAGAATTAAAACACATTATTTTAACAGAACTAAAAGGAAAAATACATGAATATTAAACCAATCTCATATAAAATTTTAGAATCTAATACAAAGAATATCTACGAAGCAGTTGTAGTTGTATCTAAAAGGGCAAGTCAGGTTTTACATGACAGGCTGGTTGAAAGAATGATGCAGGATAACACGGAAGAAGAAATTGGAGTATTGGACGAAATACCTTCAATGGATACTCCTATATATTTAGATAAACCATCTAGCGTTGCTTTGCAAGAATTTTTAGATGGTGATTTGAGTTGGAATAAACCTAAAGATGAGGAAATTGTATAGGAATGCTGGAATCCCAGCTGAAGAAGGAATCAGTACGTTTTTTAGAACAGACACAAGAACTATTTGGTTCTACACTCTATGGAAATTTATCCATGAATGAGACGGGAACATCAAAATTTGATCCTTCTTTTTCTAATCAATTAAATGATTTTGGGACCTCAATTTCTAATTGTCAGAAATGTAGTTTGGGACAGGAGAGGAATAAATTTGTATTTGGTGTGGGTGACGCCCATGCGGACTTAATGCTTGTTGGAGAAGCGCCGGGGAGAGAGGAAGATGTGAAGGGTGAACCTTTTGTTGGGCGGGCGGGAAAATTACTGGATAAAATTTTATCTGCCATAAAAATGACTCGTAATAAGAATGTATATATTTGTAATGTCTTAAAATGCAGACCACCCCAAAACAGAGATCCATTACCGGATGAAGTGGAAAAATGTGAACCTTATCTCTTGCATCAGATCAAACTGGTTAAACCAAAGCTGATCGTTGCACTAGGAAGAATTTCTGGTATAACGCTATTACGGGAGGATGATACTCTCAAATCTATGAGAGGAAGATTACATGATTACCATGGTACACCTTTGTTGGTAACATATCATCCTGCCGCGCTATTACGAAATTCCAATTTAAAAAAGTATGCTTGGGAAGATTTTCAATTTATACGAGATTTTATTATTTAAAGGGACTGATGGTAACGGATAACCAAAACACAATTCTAAAGGCACCACCTCAATCATTGGAAGCAGAAGCTGCTGTTTTAGGAGCAATGTTATCCAGTAGGGAAGCAGTAAGCAAATCTATTCAATGGTTAAAACCTGATCATTTTTACAAGACTGGTCATCAGAAGATTTTTTCCGCAATGGTTAAGTTGTTTAATGAGAATGAACAAATTGATACAATTTCTGTATCTGATCTTCTTAAAAAACAAAAAGTTCTTGAATCAGTAGGTGGGGCATATTTTCTGACAGGTCTAGTCGAATCAATTCCTACAACTGCTAATGTAGAAAGTTATGCAAAAATCGTACTGGAAAAATCGTTATTAAGACAATTAATTAAAGTTGCTCAGGATTTATCAAATGAGGCCTATGATGATCATAGGCGAGCTGAAGATATTTTAGATCGGGTTGAGCAATCAATATTTTACATCACTAAATCAGGTTTAAGAAGTGGAATTAAACACATAGACAAAATTTTGCATGAATCATTTGAAAAGTTAGATTAAATCTCATCCAAAGATGGTGGAGTGATAGG
>CAZOUJ010000053.1:0-1524 GCA_964582955.1 uncultured bacterium | reverse complement strand
CCCTTCGGGATTGACCGATTTGGATGAGGTAACAGCTGGTTTTCATCCAAGTGACTTAATTGTCATCGCTGGAAGACCTTCCATGGGGAAAACAGCACTTGCCTTGAATATAGCACGAAATGCATCAATTGATCATAAAACAGGAATCGGATTTTTCAGTCTCGAAATGGCAAATAACCAGTTGGCTATGCGGCTTTTGTGTACGGAAGCAAAAGTGGACAGTCATTTAGTCCGTACGGGTAATCTTCCCAGAAAACAGTGGGTGAATTTGAGTACGAATGTAGGAACCTTAGCGGAAGCGCCTATTTATCTAGATGATACTGCGGGAATTTCAGTTTTAGAATTGCGCGCAAAAGCCAGAAGGCTTAAAGCAGAGAAAGATGTTGGAGTTATCATTGTGGATTATTTGCAATTGATGCAGTGCCCTACTTCTGAAAGTCGGCAACAGGAAATATCGAATATATCTCGTTCGTTAAAGGGATTGGCAAAGGAATTGAACATTCCTGTTATCGCACTTTCCCAGCTTTCGCGAGCAGTGGAAAACCGTAGTGATAGAAGACCACTTCTTTCAGATTTGCGGGAGAGTGGTGCGATAGAGCAGGACGCAGATGTTGTCATTTTTCTGTATCGTCCTTTTCTTTATACACAGGAAGAATCGGATGACGGTAAAGTTCATATTATAGTTGCTAAACAAAGAAATGGTCCCGTCCGGACAGTCATGGCATCTTTTATTTCCCGGTATACTAGTTTTGAGAATTTATCCTATTATCAGGAAGAAGAAGTGCAGGTACCCTTTTAATGGCGAATGCACTCAGCCGTTTAATCCCCCAAATCGTTGGAGATTATCCAAAATCTTTTACTACTCTTTTTAATAAAATTTCAATTTCTTCAACAAATTCTGAGGATGAGATAAAACTTATTCTATGGAAAGCTTTTGAGTTTGGGAAGTCGTGTCATTCGGGTCAAAAACGTCTTTCTGGAAAACCTTATTTCTTTGATCATTGTTTGAGTGTCGCCAACATTCTTGCTGATTGGAAGATGGATCATATCACTATTATAGGCGGCTTACTCCATGATACGGTGGAAGACTCTGATATTTCTATTGATCATATAAAAAAGCAATTTGGAGATGATGTGGCTCAAATGGTAGATGGAGTTACCAAATTGGGTCATATAGAATTTACAAGTAGGCAGGAAAAACAGGCGGGTAATTTTATGAAATTACTGTTATCTGTTGCCCAAGATTTGCGCGTGGTGATAATAAAATTTGCTGATAGACTTCATAATATGAAGACTCTTCAATATATGAGCCGCCTAAAACAACATCGCATAGCCAAGGAAACGAGGGATGTGTATGTTCCTCTTGCTCACAGACTGGGAATGGCTTCCGTTAAGTGGGAATTGGAAGATAAGGTTATGAAAACTCTTCACCCCAAAAGCCATAAAGACATAACATCTAAATTAAAATCGACGAAACGCCAAAGGGAAAAAGTGATAAAACAAGTTATTACATCAATTCAAAAC
>CAZOUJ010000052.1:0-9246 GCA_964582955.1 uncultured bacterium | reverse complement strand
TTATGTTTGCCTATTTTATACTCATTCCTATTTCATTGAACTTTTTCACATCAATGGGTTACATTGGTATTCAAAATAATTTTTCCATTAATTATTATTTTAGTTTTATCACATGGCTCATGGTTGGCTGTGGAACTATTTTTGAGCTTCCTGTATTGGTATTTATTTTGGCTAGACTAAATATTGCTACCCCATCCTTTTTAAAGTTTTACCGAAAACATGCAATTATTAGTATAATGATTTTATCAGCCATAATTACTCCTCCAGACCCTATCAGTTTGATTATTATGACAATTCCTCTCATACTGATCTACGAAATAAGTATTGGTGTATCTCATTTAGCAAAACCAAGATTAAGTTCCAGTTCTGATTCGTGAAATTCACTTATTAGGTGAGATATATGCCTCAGACCTTGAAAGAAATATCACATGTTATTGAGAAGGATATTCGTTTATTTGAAAAAGAATTTGATGACGCACTATGTTCAGAAGTAAGGCTAATTCAAACTGTCACTCGTTTTTTAATAAAACAGAAAGGAAAAAGAATACGTCCCATATTGGCAATTTTAACTGCTAGGATTTGCGGGAAACCCACAGAAAACAGATATAAAGCAGCAGCAATGATTGAATTACTGCATATTGCTACCCTGATCCATGATGATGTAGTTGATGGTGCTGTGAAAAGAAGAGGATGGTTTTCCATCAATCGAATTTGGGGAAATAAATTGGCAGTTCTCTTGGGAGATTTTGTCCTTAGTAAATCGTTAATTTATATGATAAAACTAAAGGATTTTGATATTCTTGATGTAATATCCAAAACAGCTGAATTAATGAGTTCAGGAGAAATATTACAATTGGATTATCGTTATAAAAAACATCCATCTGAAGATACTTATTTTGATTTGATAAGTCAGAAAACTGCCTCCTTGATTGCTACAGGTTGTGAATTGGGAGCCTTGACAACGTCTAGAGCAAAAAAGGATCGAGAATCTATGCGTTCATATGGTTTTAACATGGGAATGGCATATCAAATCAGGGATGATTTATTTGATCTCTTGGGCAATGAATCCCATACAGGTAAGGATACAGGGATTGATGTTAAAAAAAATACTCTAACTTTGCCCATAATACATAGTTTGCAATCTCTTTCAAAATCTGAAAGTCGCAGTCTTTTGAAATTGGTAAAAATGAAACACAAAACTAAGGATACTCTAACAGAAATTATACAATTAGTTAAAAAAAGTAATGGGTTTGATTATGCTCTAGAAAAAATTGACTATTATACACGGTCAGCTATAGAATCTCTATCTCCGTATCCAGATTCAATATATAAAAATTCAATGATTAGTTTAGCTCAGTTCAATAGAACCAGAGTGCATTAATAACAAAGTACATTGAAGATTCTTTTCATAAGGTTCAGTTCTATAGGAGATATTGTTTTAACTACGTCAACGCTGAGATCATTAAAAAAGGGAATTCCAAATACACAAATACATTATCTCACACTGGAAGAATATGCTCCATTCTTGGAAGGGCATTCGAGTATTGATAGACTACATGTGTTGGAGAGGTCAACCAGTGTCTGTAAACTGATCTCGGTGGGAAATTACTTGAACAATTGTAAATATGACATTATTGTAGATATGCATGATTCTTTACGGTCAAAAATTATTCGAAACAGAATAAAATCCAATTCCCACCATTATCTCAGAAAACCCCGATGGAAGCGTTTTAAATTATTTGAATTCCATCAAAATGATTTCCACAATGATTTTTCTCAATTGAAATTATTTCATTCAGTCGTTAAAGATATTTTATCTGAAAATCATCATTCTTCAACATCGCTATCTGTGGCTGAAAATGAAATAGAAGAGGCAAAACTACTTTTATCGGAAAACGGAATAAAAGGAGAAAAATATCTAGTGTGTATTCCCGGTGCTGCCTGGAAAAATAAGACTTGGAAAACAGCACATTATTTAGAATTATTTAAATATTTTAATGAAAATAAATTTGAAATTATTTTACTCGGAACTGAAAAAGATGCCATCTGTAACGATTGTGCATTAGGAAATAATTCCTTGATCAATATGGCTGGAAAAACTGAATTCAGGCAGTCTCTTGCCATTATTGCTCAAGCACAACTGGTCATAGGAAGCGATACCGGTTTTGTTCATGCTGCTGAAGCATTGGGGATCCCTGCTGTTATGTTGTTGGGGCCCACATCAACAGAGACTGGTGCAGGTGTTACAAGATCAATGTCAAAAAATATCCAATTATCAAATGTGTGGTGCCGTCCATGTTCTCAAAATGGAAGTAGGGCTTGCTATAGAGATGAGAAATTCTGCATGACTGAAATTAAACCGAATTCTGTCATAAGCCAAATAGCGGGGATGATTTAAGTGCAATGAAAGTATTTTGGATAATTATTTATAATTTATTTCTTTATCCACTTTTTTTTATAGTAGCATGCATTGGTTCCCTATTTAATGAGAAAATTCGGAAGGGAATAAAGGGAAGATGGAATACCTATTCTCAATTGTTATCATTTAAAAACAGGATTTCAAACAATGCAAATATCTATTGGTTTCATGCTGCATCTCATGGTGAATTCGAACAGTTAAAACCAATTTTGGAAGGATTAAAGGAGGTGGAACCTTCATCCGTATCCATCGTTTCTTTTTTCTCACCTTCGGGCTTTACAAATGTAGAGGATCCTCATATTGATTGTAAAATATACCTTCCCTTTGATTTCCCCTGGACTGTGTTAAGATCCTTAAAACTTATTTGTCCAAAAAAAATTATTTTTGCTGAATATGACGTTTGGCCAAATATGGTTTGGATCGCAAAACTGAACAATATTCCCACAACAATATTCTCTGTACATTTTTCAAATCATACACCAAAACTATTTCCTGTAATACGAAATTTTTACAGAATAGTGTATGGATCATTATCACAAATTTATTCTGAAACAAAATCCGATTATGAAAAAGTACGTCGGTTGATTGGAAAAACTTCAATTCCAAAAGTGAAGGTATTGGGAAATCCTAGATACGATCAAGTGAAGAAAAAAACAGAACAATTCACAGAGAAAAGAACTTTATCTGTATTATTGAGAAAAAAAAGAATTATAGCAGGAAGTGTGTGGAAAGAGGATGAGGATGTTATTTTAAAACCTCTTGCCCGATTTTTAAAAGAGGATAAATCTGTTTCTCTTATTTGGGTTCCCCATGAACCAAACCAGAATAATATTGAAAGGGCATTTGAACATTTCACATCAGCGGGATTGACAACAACAATTCACACAGAAAAAAATATTCAAATTCCTGAAAATGAGCGCGTCGTGATAATTGGAGTAGTGGGAATATTATCATCTTTATATTGGGACGGACAGTTAGCTTATGTAGGGGGAGGATTTTCAACTGGTGTCCATAATGTTATGGAACCAGCGATCGCACGCCTTCCAGTTTTGTTTGGGCCAAAATATGGTAAATCTCATGCAGCGAAAGAATTAATTTTAGAACAAGGCGGATATAGCATTTCTTCCGGTAAAGAATTCAGGAGTAAATTGGAGGATATATTTTCAGATAAAAATTTCTTTTTACGATCAAGTTTTTCCGCAACGAACGTCATTCACAAAAACCTTGGTTCTGCAACTAGAATTGTGCGAGCGATTATAAAAGATTGACGGAAATAAATTAGGATAATATGAGTAGTACCAAACTAAAAATAACTGATCCCAGCCGAATTTTAACAGTGGCAAATATGATTAGCTTATTAAGGGCTTTTTTAGCGTTGCCAATCATTTACACATTACAGTTTCCAGACTGGAGATTATGGACTTTTATCCTCATTTTAATTGCTATGTTTTCTGACATGCTCGATGGATATTTTGCCCGAAGAGCCCATGAAGTAACCCATTTCGGAAAGTGGATAGATCCTATTGCAGACTTTATTTGTTTGACATCCGTAACTTTTTATTTAGTATTAAATGAAATGTTTCCTATGTGGTTTTTTACTTTTTATCTTCTTCGTTATGTTACTGTTGCAGTTTTGGCTATTTATCTAATAAATTATTCCAGTTTTGTACTCAGCTCAAATATGTTCGGGAAATGGGCAGGGGGAATTACATTGTTAACGGTGGTACTTCATATTTTTTATATTCCCACTTTTGAGTGGCTCAGAGATTTGACTCTTTGGATTGCATTTATTCTCATGTTTATCAGTTGGATTCAATATATAAAATCCATGATAATTAAAATAAAAAATATTTAGTCAATTATGAAATTTAGCAAACTGTTCAGTGCATTAAATAGAACAAGGTTTGCGGTAAAATCTGCTTTGAATAAAGTTTTATTAAAGGATGTAAAGGAGGAAACAATTGAAGAGCTTGAGTCACAACTCATTACTGCAGATTTGGGAGTACACACGGTAGAAGAAATAATGGCCCTTTTCCGAAGGGAAAAACAAGATAACTTCTTACCATCTTTGAAAAACTATTTGTTATCGGTTCTAAGTTATAGTGATGATTTTCTAAAGCATGATGATCTCCCAGTAGTTATTCTAGTTGTGGGTGTGAATGGAACGGGTAAGACAACCACATCAGCTAAACTGGCCCATTATTTTAATCGATCCGGTTATAATCAAATGCTGATTGCAGCAGATACCTATCGTGCAGCAGCCATTGACCAATTGAAATTATGGTCTAATAGATTGGATGTGCAATTTATCGCAAATGAACAAACCAAAGATCCTTCCGCAATATTATTTGACGGGTTGGTGTCCGCACAAGCCTCAAATACAGACATTGTTATTGTTGATACTGCGGGTAGATTTCATACTCACACTGACCTTATGGATGAACTGAGTAAAATGGAGCGCGTTATAAAAACTAAGTTCCCTTCTTACACGTTACGTTCTTTACTAACAATTGATGCTACCATTGGACAAAATTCACTCCAACAGGCAAAGGAATTCCAGAATTATTTACACATTGATGGAGCTGTGCTCACCAAAATGGATGGTACAGCAAAAGGAGGTATTGTATTTCCGCTGTATCATAAGACAAAAATTCCTATTTATTTTATGGGTGTCGGAGAAGATCTGGATAGCCTCTGTCCATTTAACAGTGATGATTATGTTTCGTCTTTGATTTATGATTAATGTTATACATTAAATAATATTTATATATTAATATATTATGCGTGATAAAGTAAATAAAATAAATATAATTAGTTTAGGATGTGCAAAAAATTTAGTGGATTCTGAAATAATGAAGGGAGGATTTGTTCGATCTGGACTAGATGTCGTGGATGATCCGGAGAGCTCTGATGTTATTCTGGTGAATACATGCGGATTTTTAGATATCGCTCGTGAGGAATCCATCAATACAGTTTTAGAAGCGGCCCAATTCACAAAAGAAAAAAATCGAAAACTAGTTGTGATGGGATGTCTTTCCGAACGCTATGCAACGGAGCTGAAGAAAGAGATACCTGAAGTGGATAGATTTTTTGGTACTAATGATCATAATCAAATTCTATCCTATTTGACCGGAAAGGAATTCTTGAGAGATGATCCATCTTTTTTTCGTTCTTTACTTACTCCATCCCACTATGCATACCTAAAAATTGCCGAAGGGTGTGATAATGGATGTTCATTTTGCAGTATTCCTCAAATGCGGGGTCTGCAAAAAAGCAGGTCAATTGAAGCCATAGAGTCCGCAGCTATTCGATTGGTAGATAACGGAGTAAAGGAAATTCTCATTATTGCCCAGGACACGACCTCATATGGCTGGGACCTGAGACCTAAGAGATATTTAGGTGAATTACTGTCAACATTGGATAAAATTGGTGACCCCCTGCGATGGATTCGTCTTCTTTATGCACATCCTACTCATTTATCCGTTGAAACGATGGAAACCATGGCTACGTGTGATAAAGTCTGTAAATACCTGGACATTCCCATTCAGCATGCATCCGATAAACTGCTTCAATCCATGAAGAGGGGATTAAATCAGAATGGAATACGCAAACGACTGAATTTACTTCGTGATATGATACCGAACATTCGTTTACGCACCACTCTGATTGTGGGATATCCCGGTGAAACGGATGATGATTTTACGGAACTGTGTGATTTTGTAGAGGAACAACAATTTGACCGTCTGGGAATTTTCACTTATTCAGAAGAGGAGGGAACATCTGCAGCATTTTTAGACGACAATGTCCCACGTGAAATTAAGGACGAACGGAAGGAGATATTGCTGTCCATTCAGAATGACATTATGCTTGAGAAAAATAGCACACTAGTTGGAAAAGAAATGGATATATTGATTGACAAGGTGGGAGAAACCATTTCCGTAGGTCGTACCGAGTATGATTCACCGGAAGTGGACCATATTGTAAAAGTAGAGGGCAAGCAAAAACAGGGAGAATTTCTGAAGGTAAATATAACCGATTATAATGAGTTTGAGTTGGTGGGACACACAAAATACAATTATTAATGATTAAGATAGAGTAAAATAATCATTAACTAAAATAAGTGGACAAGAAACAATGCAGATGAGTTTGTTTATAATGTATAGAACGAACATAATTAAAAGGAATAAAAAATTAAAAGAAATGGTAGCTGTAGTTGTGGTAAAGTGAAATTTTGTGTTCAAGGTGAACCCATAAATGCAGTGTTTTGCTACTGCAAAGAGTGCCAGATAGCAACTGGATCAGATAAATTCTATGGAGTCTGATTTAAACCTAATCAATTTACTCTGTTACAAGGCAATATTAAAGAATTCAATCGCAACAGCGATTCAGGTGATGAGATTACTTTTATATTTTATGAAAGCTGTGGAACTAAAGTTTGTGGTGATTCAACTTATGGCATTGTAACCGTTGCTGGTGCAACATTAGATAACACAAATGATATTGAACCAAGGATGGCAATCTTTACAGGGTCAGCTCCCAAATGGGCATTACTACCAACCGATATCCCATGCTTTGAGACAGACCAGGTTAACTAAAAATATATAATAGAGAACTACAAGCGGACACCGCATATAAGCTAGATCTTATAAAATATATTAGACTTAATTAATTCTCTGCCATTGCATCCAATAATTTATCCGTCGTAAGTTTGGCATTATGGCAGAGTTTCGTATCCATTCGGACTTTAAACCCAGGGGAGACCAACCCAAAGCAATTCGTGAACTGTATGAAGGATTGAACCATGGAGATAATCATCAGATTTTGTTGGGTGTTACGGGTTCAGGAAAAACATTCACACTGGCAAATGTGATTGAAAAGATTCAGAGGCCCACTCTGATCGTTTCACATAATAAAACTCTGGCGGCTCAACTATATGGGGAGTTCAAACAGCTGTTTCCGGAGAATGCAGAGGAATATTTTATCAGTTACTATGATTATTATCAGCCCGAAGCTTACATGCCAGTGACCGATACATTTATAGAAAAAGATTTTTCAATGAATGATGAGATTGACAAGCTTCGTTTGAAAACCACAAGCTCTCTTTTAGAACGAAAAGATGTCATTGTTATTAGTTCTGTTTCCTGTATCTACGGTATTGGCTCTCCTACAGATTATAGGGATCAGGTTATTTATTTGAAAAAAGGAGAACCTTATGATCGCAGGGACCTTTTTAAAAAATTAGTTCATATTCATTATTTGCGCAATGACACGGTTCTTGAACGGGGAAATTTTCGAGTACGGGGAGATATCGTAGATATTTTTCCGGCCTATGAAGATGTGTGTATCAGGATGGAGACATATGGATCTCAGATAGATGAGTTATCTGCTTTTGACCCTCTGACGGGAGAGATAATTCGGTCTTTGGATAGTATTTTCATCTATCCAGCAAAACATTTTGTTACCGATGATGAGACAATTGCAAGAGTGATCGTTGATATACAAATTGAACTGAACGAAAGATTGACCCAATTGAAAGAACATGGTAAACTTTTAGAAGCACAGAGGTTGGAACAGCGAACCAATTTTGACATGGAAATGATGCGAGAAATTGGATTTTGTTCAGGAATTGAAAATTATTCGCGCTATTTTGCAGGAAGGAAACCCGGAGAAAGACCTTGGACCCTCATTGATTTTTTCCCCGATGATCTTTTAACGATCATTGATGAGTCTCACGTTACTCTTCCCCAAATTCAGGGTATGTACAATGGAGATCGAAAACGAAAAGAAACTCTGGTAGAGCATGGATTTCGGTTGCCCAGCGCCCTGGACAATCGCCCTCTAAAGTATGATGAATTTCTCCACATCCAAAAACAAATGATTTATATGTCTGCCACACCCTCAGCCCGTGAGCTTGAACTCTGTAGCGGAAGTATTGTGGAACAGGTGATTCGTCCCACAGGGTTGTTGGATCCAAAAGTAGAGATTCGTAATACTCATGGACAAATTGATGATTTGATCGGTGAAATCCGGAACAGAATAAAATCTGGTGAACGTGTGTTGATAACGACATTAACAAAACGTATGTGTGAGGATTTAACTGAATACCTTACGGGAATAAATTTACGTGTCCGTTATTTACATTCAGACATCAAGGCACTTGAAAGGGTCAAGATACTAAGAGATTTACGCTTAGGAAAATTTGATGTGCTTGTTGGGATTAACTTATTGAGAGAAGGACTGGACCTTCCTGAGGTATCATTAGTGGCAGTTTTAGATGCAGATAAACAGGGATTTTTACGATCACAAAGTTCACTCATGCAGATTGCTGGTAGAGCTTCCCGCCATTTAGAGGGGACCGTGATTCTTTATGGGGACCAAACCTCAGAGGCCATGAAATATCTAATTAAAGAAACTGATAGAAGACGAGAACTTCAAATCGCATTTAATAAGAAAAACAAGATCATTCCCAAAACGATATATAAATCTGTGGAAGATGTAATGCATACGACAGCGGTTGCCGATTCAATGGGGAGTGGTGATTTGGAGAAAAATTATTCAAAAAAGGACAAAGAATATTTGGAAATGGATGCCCATCTTGCCCTGGATATGATGCGACAGGAGATGCTTGCAGAAGCGGATGAAATGGAGTTCGAGCGTGCCGCGATTTTACGTGATCAAATACAGCAACTGGAAAAGGAGTTAAGTTCTCCTTCCAGTGTGAAAGACCATCTCTCACCACTGACAAAGGGAAGCACCAGAAAATGAATATTTTAGTCACAGGCGGTGCAGGCTATATTGGTTCCCATGTGGTCCTGGATCTATTGGAC
>CAZOUJ010000051.1:0-9380 GCA_964582955.1 uncultured bacterium | reverse complement strand
GAGGAGCATGTAGGAATGTACAGATCTATCTGGCTGGTTTTTCTGGTGACGATTCATTTGCAGAAAAATACGGTTCTCGTTCAGAGGAACTAATTTCAGATGCCAAAAGGCTTTATAAACAGGTTTTTTCAAATACATTAAAAGTTATTGAGTCTCTGTGAGCAAGTCCATCCACATTTTACCGGAAGATATACGGAATAAAATTTCCGCAGGAGAAGTGGTTGAACGACCTGCCTCTGTGGTAAAGGAGTTGATGGAAAATAGTCTAGATGCAGGTGCTACAGAACTGACAATAACCATCGAAAATGGCGGTCATACCCTCATCCAAGTTCTTGATAATGGAGATGGGATCGCACCGGAGGATTTACCCTTGGCTGTGCAAAGATATTCCACCAGTAAAATCAAAACTGCAGGGGACCTGTTCAGAATCGATACCCTAGGTTTCAGAGGGGAAGCGTTGGCGAGTATTGCATCAGTTTCAGAAATGGTCTTACACTCCTGTGATAGCACTCATCCCGGGGGGAAAGTCACTGTGAAAGATGGAACAATATCGGATACAGAACCTGCCGCCGATATTGACGGTACTCAAATTTCCATCCACAGCCTATTTTATAATACACCAGCCCGGAGGAAATTTCTCAAATCACCAAAAGTGGAACTGCGTAAAATCGTGGAAACCATTCGTCAATTATCTTTGGGAAATCCATACACCGATGTGACTCTGATTGCTGATGGTAAAACCCTGCTTCAAACTCGAAGTGAAGATTTATCAGATAGAATTAAATCGCTCTTTGATCCTACATATGGAGAAAATTTATTAAAGGTCACAATGGATAAGGGTGACTTCTCCATAGATGGATTATTGGGAAATTTAAATTTGGTACGATCTAGGCCGGGAGAACAGTTTATTTTCCTCAACTCTCGATTTATCAAAGACCGTCTGCTGAATTCTGCGGTGTATTCCGGATTCAGATCTTTAATCAAAAGGGGCGAATACCCATTTTTTGTTCTGAATATTTCTATGCCTGTCGACCAAGTTGATGTGAATGCTCATCCTATGAAGACGGAGGTGAGATTTAAAGATGAATGGCGCATCTATCATGTGATCAAAGCAGCGATAATTGAATCGTTGAAGGATATTTTACAAACAATTCCCAATTTTGACAGAGGGGATACTTCGTTTTCATTTGAATCTGGACAACAAAAAAAATTATTTTCTCCTGGAAACAATCCACCGGGAGAATTTGGTGGAGTTTCCAATGGACATTCTCAAATGCCATCTTTAGGGAAAAGGGATCAAACTGAAGATCTTAAAAGAGCAAAAGAATACGCATCGGTCCTGGCAGAAAAACAAGAGGGTATTGAGGTATTGTCATCGGGAAAAATTTGGCAAATACATAATAAATATATATTGTCGCCAATTCAAAGTGGGATGGTTGTCATAGATCAGCACGTAGCCCACGAGCGGGTCCTCTTTGAAGAAGCACTGAAATCCTTTGAGAAGAGCCATCTTCCTTCACAGACACTTTTATTTCCGGAAAGACTGACTTTTTCTCCAGATGAATATTCCGTTCTTCTGGATTTATTGCCTTACCTGGAGAAGATTGGTTTCAGGTTAAAGGCAGAGGAAGAATCCAGTATTCGTCTGGATGCGGTTCCAACAGATATGAGCCTGGGTAGTGAAAAAACAATTATCCGAAATATCTTGGACCATTATCTTGAACACGGGAAAGAATACAGTTCAACCCAGGAAAGGCTTGCGGCCTCCTATGCCTGCCATGGTGCAATTAAAGCTGGTGATCCCCTCACCTTTGAGGAAATGCAGGAATTGGTGAGCCGTCTTTTTGCCACGGAGCATCCATATTATTGCCCCCATGGACGGCCAATAATCGTTCAGCTATCTCTTGAGGAGTTGGACAGACGCTTTGAACGGATTTAATTGAAAATAAACTAATTCTTTATTAAAAGAGCCCTAATTTTATTATGGCTTTTTTAATTACTGGCTTTAGCCTGATTCTGGTGGGTATTAGATTCTTCTCTCCACCCCCACTTTTTAACAAAAAGGTGAGGAAACAAAACCCCCCGCTACTTTACAGGGCTTGATTAAAATTGTCAGGTTTTTGTCTGGGCAATAAATTCTGGCATCAAACCAAATTCGTTTTCTAGTTCTTCGGCGATTGAACGAATCATTATTTTCCGCTTATCATGGGGAAGAAATCTGCTTTTCATAGCGGTGATAGAGAGGTTCCTGAAATCATGAAGTGTAAGATTAAACATTTCATGGGCAAGATAGAATTCCTTAGTTAAAGTTGTATCTGACATAAGACGGTTATCAGTATTCAATGTCACTCGAATATCCCGGTCGTAATAAAATTTAAAAGGATGTTGATCCAGAGATGGGACAGACCGGGTGTGCCAGTTTGAGGTCAGGCAAACCTCCAAGGTAATGCGATGATCCTGCACATAGTTCATGAGGTCCTCGTCTTCCCTGAGCCGAGTTCCGTGACCAATTCGGTGTGCGCCACAATAGTGAATTGCTTGGTGGATGGATGATGTACCATAGGCCTCTCCAGCATGAATAGTTACATTCAGATTGTTATTCAGGATAAAATAAAATGCTTCCATATGGTCTTTTGCTGGAAAATTTTCTTCTGCCCCAGCAAGGTCAAACCCCACCACACCTTTATTTTTGTAACTGTATGTTAATTCTGCTAGTTGGAGTGAAATTTTTGGGTTGATGTTGCGAATTCCACAAATGATAATTCCAGACCTTACTCCGAATTCTTCTTTTCCCGCTTTTAATCCTTTCAGTACAGCGTCAACGGATTCTTCAGGCGTCATTCCCTTTTCAGTATGAAGAATAGGGGAGTAACGGACTTCGATATACCGTACATTCTCTTTGGCAACTTCCTGAATGAGTTCAAATGAAGTACGTTCCAGGCTCTCAGGGGTTTGAAGAACGCTAAGGGTGACCTTGAATTTTTCCAGATACTCTTCCAAGGAAACTCTTTTATCACCAATGGAAAGAATACTTTTTAATTCATCCAAATTGGTTGTTGGTAAATCAACTTTTTGTTTCTCTGCTAAATCTATAATGGTTTTTGGGTTGAGTGAACCATCCAAATGGCAGTGAAGCTCTACTTTTGGTAGTTTTTTAAGGAGTCCTACTGAAATATTCATGGAACTATTTTTTTGATACAGATTTATACAACCAAATAATTACACCAATAAAAAGAGCGGGACCTAATAACTCAAAGCCACTAAAATTTGGCCACCAATACTTTTCCCCAGTAATAAAAATTGGTACAGCTACCAGAATACCCATCAGTGCTTCCCCAGTGATTAAACCGGAGGACATTAGGAGTCCTCGTTTTTCCGATGCTTTGGAACCGCCGGCTTTTTTACCCAGATGATTGATCATACCACCCAAAAAGATGGGAACCGTCAAAGTGATTGGTAAATAAATTCCAACGGCAACTGCCAATACAGGAACCCGGAAGTCAGAACCGATTTTTTCTTGTCTTAAATCAATCATAATTAAGATGATTGCAATTATACCACCGATATATACAAAATTCCATGGAAGGTTTCCAGTAAACACACCATCAGCAACGGATTTCATTAATGTAGCCTGAGGAGCGGAAAGGGTGGGCGATCCAATAGTGTATGCAGTGTGGAGAATATCCAAAACCAGCCCAAGGACCACTGCTGCTGCAAGCGTACCGACAACCTGCATGACCTGCTGTTTCCATGGTGTTGCACCGAGAATATGCCCTGCTTTCAAATCTTGGAGATTGTCACCCCCGATGGCAGCAGCACAGCAAACAACTGCACCCACCATAATGGCACTGGCAGCGCCCACGCTGGATCCTGTACCGAGAATCGCCAATAACAACAGAGATGAAAATAAAATTGTAGCAATTGTAACACCGGATATTGGATTATTGGAAGAACCGACTACGCCTGCCATATAAGCTGCAACTGCTGAGAATAAAAATCCAAAAACCATCATAACAATAGATAATAAAGCGGCAATTCCTACGGACCCGATAATATCTAAATAGAGAAGGAAAACAGGAACAGCCAGAGCCACAAGTGCAATACCCACATAATTGATTGGCATATCCTGTTCTTCTAATGGAGCCTTCCCATCTTTAGACTGATTTTTTACCGAATTCAAGCTTGCTTTAATTCCTACAACTAATGGCTTAAATAATTTAATTAATGACCATACACCACCCACAACCATAGCGCCAACACCTAAATATCGGATTTTTGAGTTCCAAATATCCCATGCTGATTCCAGAGCATCTCCTTCGAATCCAATCATGGCAGAATAAATTGGGATAGCTATCGCCCAAGAAATGAGTCCACCCGCAATTACCAAAATTCCAATATTTCTCCCTACAATATATCCTACAGAAATAAGGGCAGGAGAAAGGTCAGAACCAATCCCATAAATTGATTTGAATAATGGATTTCCTATTCGTGTTGCTGTTAATACAGTAGTGCCTACCATTTCAGCATGCCACATAGCAAATCCTTGTTGACATACTTTCATGAGACCACCGACTAAACTGGCAATTCCTATTGTTTTCAATCCGCCGGACCCATCGTCTTCGGCACCTTTTCTAGCTTCATCACCAGCACGAAGTACTTCTGCGGTTGCAACGCCTTCCGGATATTTAAGTTTAGCTGTAATGATTAATGCTCGACGGAGGGGCACGGTAAAAAGAACACCAATCACACCACCGATAGCTGCAATTTTGGCTACTTCAACATAATCAAAGGAAGTCCAATAGCCTAATAGGACTAAGGCGGGGATGGTAAAAATAACGCCTGCCGCAAGAGATTCCCCTGCTGATGCAGCTGTCTGGACAATATTATTTTCAAGGATGTTTGTTCTTTTAAACATAGATAAAACACCCATGGAAATGACTGCAGCTGGTATGGAAGCGGAAACGGTCATCCCGGCAAAAAGTCCCAGATAGGCATTTGCTCCGGCAAGAATAATGGAAAGTATGATTCCAAGAAATATGGATTTTACTGTTATTTCAGGTAGTGGTTTTGGCATATTATTCCTCAATGAAGTAGCCGTAAAAATAGAAAATTTTCACCATGGTAACACATAACAGAATTTCTTAATTTTTTATCAGTCAGGGGTGCTGATTCGAACCCAGACGAAACAGCTGAGAACACACCCATAAAACCTGATCTGGATAATACCAGCGTAGGGAACAAAAATGAAACAACTCATATTTTTATTTTTTCCACTCTATTTTCTGTATCCACAAATCACCGGCGTCGTTCTTGATGCAAGAACTGACAATCCTCTTCCCGGTGTAAATATTACCAGTGGGGGAATTGGAACCGCTTCAGATCACAAAGGATGGTATACATTAAGTGTGCAACCTGGAGATATGGTGACATTTTCTCATATTGGATACCAAAATCAAATAATAAATGCCTATAGCAATATGACGGTTGCAATGATTAAAACCGTCATTGGTTCTAAGGAAATAATTGTACATGCAGGGCTGTCGAAAGAATACCTTCAACGGACAGCTTCCAGTGTGACCGTATTAACGAGCCGTGACATTAAACGCAATAGCAGTGAGCATTTCCAGGTATTGACAGACCAGATCCCAAATCTTAACTGGGCTGGTGGGACCAGTCGTCCACGATACTTCCAGATCCGTGGCATTGGAGAACGGAGTCATTATTTTGGTGAGGGTCCGCCTAATTTTTCTGTTGGTTTTGTTTTGGATGATATAGACCTGAGCGGCTTGGGCATGGTTGGTTTACTTTACGAAATTGACCAGGTAGAGGTGTTCAAAGGACCACAATCTGCAATCTATGGATCTAGTGCCATGGCGGGGCTAATTTCGCTTCGTTCTGTTAATCCGACAGATGAATTTAATATCACCTCATCTGTATCTCTCGGTTCTGATAATCATCACAGGATTGGATTTTCCCTAAATATACCTGTGGATCGAGATAAGAATCTCCGCGTTGGTGGTATTAAGAATTATACTCATGGATTCCGGAAAAATGTATCCCAAAACGTGACTGACACTAACAAACGAGATGAGATGCTGGTTCGAGTAAAATTTGGATTCCAACCAGCTCAAACGTTATCTGTGTTGGGAACGTTTATAGCGACAGACTTAAAAAATGGTTATGATACATGGGCTCCGGACAATAATACTGATCTCAAGACTTATTCCAATAATGAGGGGGAAGATAGCCAGAAGACTTTCGGATATTCTATAAGAGCTCACTATTCTCATTCAGACAAAATGAATATCACCAGTATCACTTCTTTTACAGAGACGAATCTTATTCACGCTTATGATGGAGACTGGGCAGATAGCATATATTGGCATGATAACCATGGTTTCGACCCAGCCGTGGAAGGTTGGGCATATGAATTTTATGATAAAACAAAACGAAATCGGACGAATCTTTCGCAGGAGATTCGTTTGTCTATGGGATCAATTATCCTGGGTGGATATTTCAAAAATTTAGAAGAGCAGGATGAAGCCATAGGATACCTGTTTGGCGGTATTGCCACAGATGCATGGAGTGCTTATGATTTTAAAGTTATGGCAGGATATTCTCAATATGAACATGACCTATCACCAACCATTAAATTGAAAGCCAATGTTCGATTCGAACAAAATATGATGGATTATGAAGGGAAATCGGAAGGACTCAATGAAAATTGGGAAAAAGTTGTGTTACCGCCTGTGAAATTCAACGTGGAACATTCCATGTTGGGTTACCGTGGTTCAATTCATTATTTGAAAGATGACTTCACCAGCTTTTATGGTTCTGTGTCCCAGGGATACAAGTCTGGTGGTGTGAACCAGCAGCCATATCTGTCTGACAAAAATCGACCTTTTGATCCGGAATATATCCAGAATTTTGAAATAGGATTAAAGCGAGCCACAGATATCTATAGAACTCAACTTTCAGCTTATTATAGTAAGCGAAAAGATCAACAGGTTTCTATTTCCAGTCAACAAGAAAAAGAGAATCCAAACAGTTTCCTGTTTTATACGGCAAATGCAGGATCTGGATGGATCCGGGGTATGGAATGGGAAAATACGTACAAAATCGCTCAAAAAACTCAATTATTCATAACGCTGGGTTACCTGAATACCTGGGTAGATGAATTTAATTATCAGTTGGATACTGCGAATGCGGGGATAGGCGGAAACCGTGAGGCTGCTATGGCTCCGGAAATAACCGGTTCAGTTGGGATCAATTTTCATGGTGAATCTGGGATTTTTTCTTCAGTTCAATTGACCCAATAAGGTGATTATTATTTTTCTGATAGTCATATCCAAAAATCTGAGTCCTATTCCCTATTAAACCTGACTGTAGGGAAATCTTTCCAAAATGCCACAATCAAATTTTGGGTTATGAACATGTTTGATAAACGATATGCGGTTCGAGGGTTTTATTTTGGGCTTATTCCACCCGAATATCGAAACCAACTCTGGAAAAGTTATGGTGATCCGATGCACTTTGGTGTGACGGCAGATTATGATTTTAACTAATATCTCAAATTAAGCAGATATTTTTGTCTGTCTTTGTATATACAATATTTTTAATATAATTCTAAAAATCATTTCATCATGGTTTGAGCAAAGAGGATAGAAGCTGTAATTTTCACTCTATGTCCTCCCGGAATTCTGACCGAAAACGGCTTTTCCTGATTGATGGATATGCCATGCTCTACCGTTGCCATTTTGCCCTTATTAGAAATCCTCTTATCACATCCTATGGTCTTCATACCAGTGCTCTATATGGATTTATAAATCAAACATTGAAATTAATTGAGTCAGAATCTCCGGATTATATTGGAGCAATTTTTGACGCAAAGGAGAAAACTTTCCGCCATGAATATTACCCGTCCTATAAAGCAACACGGGAAAAAATGCCTGAAGAATTACAGAATCAACTACCTCATTTATGGAGACTATTAGAAGGACTTAACATTTTTTATACATCCAAACCGGGTTTTGAAGCAGATGATATTGTAGGAACTTTGGTTAAAAGAGCTGGCAATGGAGAATTGGATATCTACATTGTTAGTGGAGACAAGGATTTCATGCAATTGGTGAATGATCATGTATTTTTATACTCGCCGGGAGGTGCAAGAGGTCAAACAAAAATCTATGATAATAAAGGTGTTGAGGAACGATGGGGAGTTCAACCGGAAAATATGATTGATTTACTAGGGTTAATGGGAGACGCATCAGATAATATTCCGGGAGTAAGAGGAGTGGGAGAAAAATCGGCTCAAAAACTGATCAAAGAATATGGTTCTTTGGAAGGTGCTCTTGATCATGCGGAAAAGGTAACCAATAAACGGGTGCGCAACGGACTTTTAGAATATAAGGAGGATGCCCTTTTAAGCAAAGAGCTGGTGAAAATTCATACGGATGTACCGCTGGAATTTTCGGTGGACGATCTTGGTATAAAACCGTTTAATATTTCCGTATTACAGTCTTTATTTAAGGAATTTGAATTTCATGGATTGATGAGGCAGTTTTCTGGCATAGAACAGGAAGAGGAAACAAAAAAGAAAAAAGCTGAAAAATCTTATAATATTGTTACCACTCCTGATGAATTGAACAATTTTCTCTCTAAAATAAAAGAAGATAAATGGCTATCAATTGACCTTGAAACGACATCGGTCAAAACAATGGAGGCGGAAATTGTGGGGTTGAGTTTTTCGATTGAACAGGATTCGGGTATTTATATTCCTATTCGACATAAGGAAAAATCGAGTCAATATTTTGGAGAAAACGAACTTGAGGAAGTTATAACTCTGGTTAAACCTGTTCTTGAAAATACAAGGATCCCCAAAACCGGTCAGAATATTAAATACGACGTCCTGATTCTCAATCGTTTTGGAATTCAGGTAAAAGGAATTGAATTTGATACAATGATCGCTGCTCATTTGCTCAAACCTGGCAGTCGTTCATATAAATTGGACAAACTCAGTGCGGAATATTTGAACTATACCATGGTGCCCATTGAGCAATTGATCGGGACGGGGAAAAACCAGATATCCATGGCAGATGTAGGCTTGGAAGACATTGCCTTTTATGCTGTGGAGGACGCAGATATAGCTTTACAATTAACCCATGTTTTGAAAAAACGTCTTGAAAAGGAAAATCTAAGGGAATTTTATTCATAAGTTGAGCTGCCACTTATTCAGATTTTAACGGACATGGAATACAAAGGAACCTATGTCCAAAAAGACCTTCTAGATAAATTATCCAGGGAATATCTTAAACAAATTGAATCACTGATTACTGAAATTTATGATTTGGCGGGAACTGAGTTAAATGTCAATTCCACTC
>CAZOUJ010000050.1:1144-9393 GCA_964582955.1 uncultured bacterium | reverse complement strand
GGTGGTATTATTTATGAATATCGTGAAAATGAGACCAATACCACCTGGCGAAAATTTGATAGGGATTTTGGATATGATATCAATATCTCAATTAGCGGATAATTTATGAAGAATTATTTGCCAATAAGATTCTCTGTGTTTTTCCTTATTCCAATGATCATTGTATCATCGATATTAATTGAAGGGTGCACTGTCTCTACACCTGAATTCTCAGGAGAATCTGCATTTCATTATTTGGAAAAACAATGCTCCTTTGGTCCTCGAAATCCCGGTTCAAGCGGACATAAACAGTGTAAAGACTATCTAATTCATACACTTTCTGAGTTTGCAGATACTGTTTTCTCGCAGTCATTCCTTCAACCTATTCCCGGGAAATTAGATACTTTGGAAATGACGAATATTGTTGGAATATTTTTTGGATCAGGTACAAAATCTTTATTGCTTGGAGCCCACTGGGATACCCGCCCTACTGCAGACCATGATGTCAACCCCGAACGTAGAAACGAACCTATTTTAGGTGCTAATGACGGAGCAAGTGGGGTTGCTGTCCTATTGGAAACCGCTCGTATTTTAACTCAAAATTCTCATGATGAAACTATATATATCGTTTTCTTTGATGCTGAAGATTTAGGTATTGAAGGGAATCCACGTTCCTATGCACTGGGAGCTCAACATTTTTCTAAAAATCTTCCCATACCAAAACCGGATAATGCTATTGTGTTGGATATGGTGGGTGATGCAGAGTTAAATCTCCCCATTGAACGAAATTCTTATGTCCAAAATCCAAATCTGGTGAAATTACTATGGACACTTGCTGATGAGTTGGAATTGCAGGCATTTGATAAACAGTTGCAATATGAAATTTATGATGACCATGTGCCGCTCTGGGAGGAAGCTCAAATACCTGCAATAAATATAATTGATTTTAATTATCCAAATAGATGGTCAAACTTCTGGCACACACATGAAGATATCCCAATACACTGTTCAGTTGAAAGTCTGTATCAGGTGGGCACACTAATAATTCACTATATTTTTGATCGTTGAAATGACAAACAAAAATTTATTATTTACTTTATTTTCTACAATTATTCTTATTTCATCCTGCGATGAACAGTTGCCAGAGGAAGAAGCCAAAGGTTATCCTATAACCAATCCTCAATTTGTATTCATGAGGGAATCCAATCTCCTTTATTTTGCAGGGTCCTACGAATTGGTTTTTGAAGGAGATTCCCTGTCTTCTTTTCTGGTAGAATGGTACGGCCAGAATGGGACAAATACGGATTCTATCTGGCTGAGTGATGGTGGAAATTTTGGTGACTTGATTTCCAATGACAGGCTGTATTCCCGAAAAATCCCCAATGATCCGGATTCTATTGACAATATCATCCAACCAAATATAGTTGGAGAAGTCTCATACAAATTTTTAGGAACTTATGGTGTAAAAAAATTTGAATTGCTACAAACTACCTATGTACAAAACATCCCTCCAGTCATCCTATCAGTAACCGCTCCAGATACGATCTACAGACCTCCTGGAGCAGAAGTAGATTTTATCCTCATCACTGCTGATATATTTGATGAAAATGGACTTGATGATATTTCAAATTGTGGGTTCACAACACTCCATATAGAACCTGACACATTATTAAACAACGGAAATCAAATCTTGATGTATGACGATGGTAGTACGGTTGAAATATTTCCTGATTACTACAGCGGAGATGAAATTAGTGATGACGGAAATTTCAGTGTTCAGATTCCAATATTTGGTCCGGAAAATCCATCAAATCAAACAAAAACTGGGACATTCCTTTGGACGTTCATCGCAAGGGACAATTCTTCTGCAATCAGTGAACCTGTGGAACATATTATTGTTGTCGAATGAAAAAATATTTAATACTTGAAATTTTTATTCCCCTTTTTTCTTATGGTTTTTCTCAAAGTTTAATACCATCACAATATAAAATAAATGATTCACCCAATAATTTCAAGACACTATCTTCTGGTTTGAGAAGCAATGGTATAAGCGAAATTGTTTTACAGGGAGAATCTACTGTTTGGTTAGGAACAGGACGAGGGATTTCTTATCTGGAAGATTCCCTATCGATATTTACCTTGGATACGCTGTTCATAAATAATGGAGATTATATTCTCCTTAACGATGCCATTTCAGCCATTGCAACACATGATGAAAGGATATTATTTGCTGGTGCCTCTGGGGACAATTTAGGAGACTTTGGTACAGGGATATACTATAGTGAAAGATCAAATCTTATAGCTGATACTTTGCAGGTTCATCATATGCAGCCCTTGGAAGATTCTCAGGAACCATATATTCGCCAGCCAATAGGAACTGGTTTTTTTGATATGTTGCCCATTACAACTCATTACAATAATATTACCTATGATTTAGAGGTAACCTCAAATTATGCCTGGATCACAAGCTGGGCAGGAGGATTGAGACGTATCCCAATAGATTCGCTTTCAAGTGAAAATGCAAAATGGTCTCCAATGCCGCTTCCAGAGGATCATCAAAATGAGCTTAATACCTGTGATGAAACCATTTTTGATGATAGCCTGAATATTATCCCTGAATACTTTTTGAACCCCAGAGATCCTGATAGCGGAGGGAAGCATAATCACAAGGCATTCTCAGTTCTTGCCTATAATGATACGGTGTGGGTTGGTACGGCTAACGGAATCAATCGTGGTATTTTAGGAGAAAATGGATGTGTGGATTGGGTGCATTATTCATATCAGAACTACAATATCTCCGGAAATTTTGTAGTGGGATTGGGATTGCAGGTGTGGAATGGACAACGAATTATTTGGGCAGCAACCATGAATGCTGATAGTTATGGTGAACAGCGGGGAGTCAGTTTTACTACAAATGATGGTACTACATGGAGGACTACTTTGATTGGTGAAAGGGTTTACAATATTTCAGCAACAGACTCAGCAGTGTTTGTCAGTTCAGAGGACGGGCTTTGGAAAACCATTATCGATCACCCTGACGATCCTGTGGTATGGGCACTTTACAATCCGATGGTTGAACAGAATGAATACTACAATCGGGAAATCCTTACAAACGTTGTGTATACCGCAGTTCTGGATGACAGAGCCTATTACCCGAATTTGACCCTTTGGGTGGGTACACCCGATGGAATGGCAAGACTGCTGAACCCAAATGAGAATGCATGGAACATTTATCAAGTTGAAACAGATCAAAATGAGATATTTGCCTATCCCAATCCATTTTCTCCCTCAGTGGATAATGTAGTAGATGGCGATGGATATGTTCGGTTTTCTACTGGAGCGAATCCTGTAAGCAGGGCAAATATTACAGTGTATAATTTTGCCATGGAAAAAGTTTTATCAAGACGGTATGACCAGAATATTGGTGATGGCGAACTTAAGTGGAACGGAAAAGATAATGACGGATATTTAGTTTCCAATGGAGTTTATTTTGTTTATCTGGAACTATCCAATTATTTAAACCCTCATGATGATTGGAAGGATCACTGGATAAAAGTAATTGTAGTAAAATGAAAAACAAATTTTTTACCTGCCTGTTTTATTCAATAGGATGTTTTTTCCTTTCTTCGATTCTCCACGGACAAGATTTTGCACGATTTCCCGGTTCATTTATGCGAATGGGTACTACTGCCAGAGCGGTAAGTCTTGGGAGTGCCCTGACATCAGATTTCCATCATGGTTTGACCGGAGTATACAATCCAGCAGGAACTGCATTTTTGGAGCAAAGACACGGTACCGCAGGGCACCAGATATTATCATTGGACAGACAATTATCCAGTGCTGGGATCACAATAAAATTGCCTCCTATGGCGGGAATAGGGATTGCATGGATTCATGCGGGGGTAAATCATATTGAAGAAAGAAATTCACTGGGAGAATATTTAGGAAGTTTAAGTACGGGCGAAAATGCTTTTGTTATGAGTTTTGCTCAAAAATTTTCCGACAGCTTTGCTTTTGGTCTTAACGCAAAAATAATGACTCACTCTCTTCCTGTCTATAATGAAAAATTAATTGGAACCGCCGTTGGAGTAGATTTAGGGTTCCTGTATAAGCTAAATGATTTTGTCCATTTAGGCGGAGTTGTCCAAAACCTCAATGCAAAGTATCAATGGAAAACCAATGTTATCTTTGAAGAAACAGGGACAATTTATTATGAAGATTTACCAGTGATTTATAGAGCAGGAATCAAAACAAGGTTTGTAAATTTTCAGGTCTTGTGTGATGTAGAATTTATTACAAACAATTCACTTTTATTGGGAAATCGATTGAACGGAGGCATAGAATATTATTTAAATGAAAATGTTACATTCAGGTCTGGTTTTGGAGAAGAACGATTTGGAATTGGGTTTGGATATACATATTTCAATTTAGGTGATTATGGTATCACTTTGGATTATTCCACTGTAATGGATGTGGTACAGAAATTTAATGGTGTAACTCATGTTCTTTCCTCCTCATTTAGTTTTTAAAGTGAGAAATAAAATGCAATATCACTACATCATAGCAGCTACCTTTATTTTATGTGTAGGCATACTAAAAGGCGTAGGGTCACAATTTGTAAATGTCCCCGGTTCTGTCAACGAAATAAAATATGGGACCCAAAATGGCTTGATCTATTTTCCAGAAAACCGGACCGGAAGATCAAGTCTTTCCGTTAGTCATAATGATTGGTACGGAGATTTTTCAGTCGTGTCAGTGGGTATTGCTAGTCCTATACTTGGTGGTCAGGGTTTACTGCGATTTAAATATGGAGGATTTGAAAATCTGGAATTAAGGGATGAAGTACCATCTGATGAACCATTGAGTTTTTACTCCGCATTTGGTCTCGATGTTACAGGAGGATTTCAATTTCAGTTCAGCGATTTTCAAACTGCAGTACTTTTACGGATGGTTCAATTGAGAATACATACTCATTCTTCTTCAGGACTATCGGGAAACATTTCCATAATGAAACCAATTAACAGGGATTGGAATATGGGTTTTTCATTGGCTCATTTCGGATTTATGTCTCCCTACATTGATGAAAAACCAGCATTGCCTGCGAGTGGGAATTTACTTGTGGTACACAGATCTGCTTTCCAACAGCTACAGAACACTTTTTCATTTTCCGGTGGTTTTATTCCGTCTCTGGATAATTATGTTTTTTCTGCAAACAATACTGTTTTATGGAAACATTTAAACCTATCTTTTGCTTCCCATATCACAAAAAATGTAACTCGTATTTCAGGAACAATCTCCTTTATGATAGGAATGTATCAAGTTCAATATGGCTTCCAGTTGGGTGACCATCAATTGGGTATTTCTCAGGTTTTGGAGCTTGTCGTCCTACTTCCATGAGATGGAAAAAACTCAAATGGGGTAACCATCGTTTCTTTATTTGAATTATGAGAGGTGTATTCCCATTTTTGATTTTAGGATATATTCTGGCTAATAACAATGGAGAGAGGCAAACCTTTTCTCTGTTTGAAATAGAAAATAAAATCCTGACCGTACTCCATGAAATCCCTGAAGCGGTTGGGATGAATAACCATCAGGGATCAAAGATAACTGAAATGGAATGGGTGATGGAGAGTATTGGTCAAACATTAAGAAGAGAGAACAAATATTTTCTGGATTCATGGATAAGTCCGTGTACAAAAGCCGAGGAGTTTATGAAAAGGCTTAAGGTTAGAACTGGACATCGGAATATATTTTTAGATAATGTACTTAAAGAGAGGTATGTGGCAGAACAATTAGAAGCACTGGGACAAATGGCAAAATCTGCTGGTTTTGTTATTTGTCATGTATATGAGTTAGCCCTTTCAGTATTTGAGAAAAATATACCTGTAATGATAAAAAAAGTGTTTCAGTTTTGTTTCAGATGTATTGATATAAAATAAATAAGGTAATATTTTGGTTATTAAATGCAAGGTACATCGGGATACAGAAATTGAAAGTGTCCACCAAGTTTATGGAGTGGCTGTGGATTCTAATGGTAAAATCTTGTTTTCATCCGGCGATCCCCATTATAAAACCTGTATTCGTTCATCGTTAAAACCCTTTCAGGCATCTGTTTGTGTAGAAACAGGAGCCGCGGATGCATTTGGCTTCAATGACAATGAATTGGCGGTCCTATGCGCTTCACACAACGGAGAAAAAATCCATACCTCAACCGTTTCAGGAATACTGGAAAAAATTAATTTAGACCCTTCTTATTATAAGTGCGGTGTCCATTCTCCTTATGATAAAAATACTCAAATTTCTTTGTTGAGGGATGGCAAGGATTTTAATCCATTGCATAATAACTGTAGCGGAAAACATTCAGGAATGCTTGCAACAGCTAAACATTTGGGCTGTAATTTGAATGAATATATACAATTACAGAATCCGGTACAGAAAAAAATTGTTTCTGCTTTGGAACAATATACTGGACAATCAGGATTTATCTTTGGAACTGACGGATGCAGTGCTCCAACACCTTTTATGTCGCTTCATAGCATTGCAATATTATTTCAAAAACTAGCTTCTGGGGATTACCCGGTTTTATCCAGATTATATGATGCAATGGTCACGCATCCTTATCTGGTTGCAGGACGGAAACGATTTGATACAGATTTTATGGAAGCCATGTCCGGTCGAGCAGTAACGAAAGTTGGAGGGGAAGCAGTAAGAGGATTGGGAATCCGCAAGAAAGATGGGAGTGTCATTGGAATAGCATTGAAAGTGTTAGATGGTAACCAGCGAGCAGACCCTGTTGCAACAATGCTCCTGCTCGGTCAATTAAAACTTCTTACAGAAAACGAAGCACAAGAATTAGTAAAATACGAGAAAACAAAATTATATAATCACAGAAAAATTCATGTTGGCAATATCACTGCAGAATTTGAAGATTAAGATGAGAATCAATACCAAAACAATATTGGTGGTTATTATGATATTCTATACGTTCTTGCACAGTCAGGACTGTCCTCCTGCGGATACAGTGCAGGTAGAACCACCACAAAATCTCTGGTCAATCCCATACGAAAATAGTTGGGATGGTTTGGAGATCATGACCTGGAATGTGAAAGAGTTCCCTTTGAGCAGTTACACAGTAAACTATATTACCGAAATCATTTCTGATATACTCCCAGATGTAATTGTTTTTCAGGAGATCAGTGATATACAAGATTATGAGAACTTCTCATCCATGAACCCAGCTTATGATTTTATTCACACAAATTACGGAAGTGAGGTCAATCCGGATTTAGGTATGGCTGTAAGGAACGACTGTGTGGAAATAGTAAATCACACAACGTTATTTTCTTCGGAAGGTTGGGCATTTGCATATCGGTATCCACTGAAAGCCGAACTAGGGTGGTCCTGTGGTGATGCTGCAATCACTATTCAATTAATTAATATTCACTTCAAAGCTTTTGATGAAGGATTTAACCAGCGGTTGGCAGCTTCTCAGATATTGGCAGATTACATCCAATATAATATCAGCGAAAATATCATTGTCGCGGGTGATTTTAATGATGAAATAGATGAACCTGAGGGGAGCAATTCACTGTGGCCGTTGGTCTCGGACCCTAATAGTTTTTTTTCTACAACTCAAATTATAGGAAACAACTATTACAATTCATTCCCATGGGGTATGTATTCCAGTTTTATTGATCATATATTGATATCTGCAGAATTATTTGATGAAAATACTTTGTCGGGTGAGGTTCAAACCCTGAGAATTGATGATTATACTTCCTCCTCGACCTACCAAAACTATATTTCGGATCATCGCCCTGTTTTATGGAAAATATTGATTGAGGTAATTGATATGTCAACCGGCTTGGTTATTAATGAAATAATGAATAATCCGGTCAATGTTTCCGACTCCTATGGGGAATGGTTTGAAGTGACCAATACAGGAGCCGATACAATAGATATGAACGGTCTGACGCTTAGGGACGGTGGTGGAGACCAGCATACAATTTCACAGGTGGGAGGTTTATTGTTAGAACCAGGAGAGTTCGTTGTTTTTGCAGTGAATGACAACCCAGCTGAAAATGGGGGAGTCATTGTAGATTATGTTTATTCCAATTTTGCATTGGGTAATGGGTGGGATGAGATTATTTTTGAACATCCTACCGGTGCTATTTTGGATGAAGTTTGGTATGATAATGGTGCTTCTTTTCCTGATCCTACGGGAGGGAGCATGATGTTGATTGACCCATACAGTGACAACAGTCTTGTTG
>CAZOUJ010000050.1:0-1134 GCA_964582955.1 uncultured bacterium | reverse complement strand
GCTAATTGGACGACCTCAACAGTACCGTTTGGTGATGGAGATTTAGGGACCCCTGGTTCATCAAATTATTTTGACAATGGGTTTATGGTAAGTGTAACTGTAAATGATGGCTGGAATCTTATTGGGTTACCAGTTATGGTGAGCAATTCTCATTACCAGTCAGTCTTTCCTAATTCTGTTTTAGGTACTTTATACGGTTATGATGAAGTATATACCGAACAAGAATTATTAATTAATGGAAATGGGTACTGGCTCAGGTTCAATGAGGATTTAGAGGTAACGATTGAGGGTTCCGAATTGAGCACACTTCCTATTTTACTCTCTGAAGGCTGGAATCTCATCAGCGGAATTTCTCAGGGGATCGATGTAGATGATATTAATGATCCTGACAATATTGTTATTCCCGGAACATATTATTCATTTGGTGAAACCTACACCTCTTCCTCTACGTTAGAGCCCGGTAAGGGTTATTGGGTGAAAGCAAATTCAGCTGGAATAATATCATTAACATTTTCCGTTTTTTAAATAATTATTTCCTTAATTTCTGAACGATAAAATGTAAATTTTTGAATCATTATTTCGGATAAATCCAAATTATTTTTGTTTAAATTATTCGCATTTATACCACTTTTAAAAATATAATAATAGGAACCAAGTAAAATGAAAAACTACGTATTACCCTCTCTCTTGTTGTTTTCATCTCTATTCGCTCAGGAACTATTTTTCTCAGAATATATTGAAGGAAGCAGCAGCAATAAGGCTCTTGAAATTTATAACCCCACCGGTGCAACTGTTGATCTCTCTGGATATGAAATATGGAGGATAGCAAATGGTGGTGACTGGTCAGAGGGACAGGGCAATGCTGTAGATTTAGCTGATCCGCTAGGTGATGGATCTAACTACAGTATTTTAGCCGGTGATGTGTTTGTGGTGTGTAACAGCGGTATTGCAGAGAACTTTTCGGGTGAGTGTGATATTCTTGGAACAACTGCAACATATTACAATGGTGATGATGCAGTTGGTCTCGTATATAATGGGAATTTGATTGATGCTATTGGTGATGAGGGAGATTACCCCGGTTCCGGTTGGGCTGTTGCTGGAATAGCGAACGCGACTGGGGAGCACACTCTTGTC
>CAZOUJ010000049.1:2912-9539 GCA_964582955.1 uncultured bacterium | reverse complement strand
AGGATCTTTTGCAGAAGATAACACATGTATTTCAGAAAAATTTTTGAGAGCAGGCTCCGTATCAAATCCCAAGGGAGGAATAGCAGGGATAGCCACCGCTACGTGGAACACACACACCTTGTTCAATAATATTCTCAATATGGGAATTTATGATGGGATATTTGCAAAGAGTATTGAGACTGCTGGCGGTGGTCTCACCCATGGTAAATTAGTTTTATTGAGTGCCTATCCTACTGATCCATATAATTGGGTCAGTGCGTTCACACAGTGGAATAATTTAATGGGTGATCCTGCAACACATCTGTGGACAGATACTCCTGATAATATTAATGTTCAATTTGAAACAGAAATACCTTTTGGCACCAATTTCTTTGATGTAACTGTGAGTGGTTCTAATGCCATGTATATAGAAGGTGCCATGGTTACCCTGTTAAAAGATAATGATGAAATATTTCTCAATGGTTTTACAGATGAGAATGGGAGTGTAACGTTTGACCTGGATTACAGCTACGGAGGTGAAGTGGGTATCACCATCACAAAACGAAACGTAATTCCTTTTACCGGTACATTTGAGATTTCAACAGATGGAAAATTGATCAACATTGATCCTTCCCAATCATTGAGTATTGATGATGGTGCCGGAGGTAATGGGATATTGAACCCGGGAGAGACAATAGAACTTCTCATTCCATTGAAGAATTTTGGTTTGGTGGATGTTACAGGTGTACAGGCAGTACTGGAGTCCACATCTCCCTTTGTGACAATAACTGACAATATTTCTTATTATGGTACCATTGAGTCTGGGCAGTCCTCATCTGGAGGTGGTTTCACACTGTTTCTTGATCCATCTTCCATTGACAGGGAAGACTTGGAACTAAGAATTCAGATCACTGATGACACAGGAGAGGAGTGGATCGGCGCTGTTCCTTTAACGGCAAAAAGTGGTTATTTGCAGATTAGGTCCATTGGTTTTATTGAAAAGAATCAGACTGCAGAGATCCCTGTATCGGTTCAGAATGCTGGTTCTATTGCAGTAGAGAATGTTATGGCTGAATTGAGTTATGAAGGTGAGTTGGTTGAAATAACGGATGGTGAGGGAGCCTGGGGAACGATCCAGCCCAGTGAGGTACTGGTGTGTTTTAACTGTTTTACAGTTTCTGCCGGAAATAACCTGGTCAACGGAACTTTGATTTCCCTTTCGGTGCGCTTTTACAATGATGACGGTTATGATAACCGTCAAACCCTTTTCTTACAGGTAGGTGAGGTGTCTGAGTCTGATCCAATGGGACCGGACTCCTACGGATATTACATCTATGACATGACTGATACGGAGTATGAATTTGTACCAGAATATGATTGGATAGAGATTGATCCAGGACATGGAGGTAGTGGAACAGATCTTAACATGTCTGATAGTGGGAATGGCAATTTCTCCAATTCATCAGAAATAGTTGATCTTCCGTTCACTTTTCGGTTCTATGGAATTGACTACGGACGAATTACTGTCAACTCTAATGGCTGGATCGCTATGGGTGACTCAGACTTGGAATCATTTCGAAATTATCCCATTCCCGGAGCGGGCGGACCTTCACCAATGATCGCTGCTTTTTGGGATGACCTTAAAACAACCAGCGGAGGTGACGTCTTTAAATATATTCATCCCAATGATGAGTATGTAGTTATAGAATGGTCAGATATGCGTACCCAGAACAATAACTCAGTGGAATCTTTCCAGGTGATATTATATGATAATCAGGCACCGCCCTTTGGTGATAATGAAATCAAAATTCAGTACAAAATATTTAATAACACTTCATCTGGTAATTTCAGCGGTTATCCGCCTCTTCATGGTGGATACAGTACCATAGGTCTAGAGAATCAAATGAGCAATGATGGTCTGCAATATACATTCAATAACGACTATGCCTCAGCTGCTGCAGAATTAGATGATGAAACTGCAATTTTTATAACAACTAACCCGGTTGTCCCTGTTCCTGCACCACAACTAGTTTATACACCAGATAATTTTAATTTCACTTTAGGTTTTGACGAGAGCGCTTTAGGAACGGTTACGCTTTCCAATCAGGGTGAGCCAGAATCTTTGTTAGATTATTCCCTTACATTAGAGTACCCTGAAGCAGAGCTTCCCTTTTCAGTTTCTGGAGGAGGTCCTGATGGATTTGGCCATTATTGGGGAGACTCAAATATCACACCGGAACTTTCTTATGAGTGGGAAGATATTACTGATGGTGAACAACAATTAATTTTTCCACATAATGATATTGCTGCTGATCCCGTTGATATTGGTTTTGAATTTCCTTATTTTGGTGAATCATATACACAGTGTATTGTGAACCCCAATGGCTGGGTTGGTTTTGGTGAAGATAATACTCTGTACCAAAATTCATCGGTTCCTTCACCTGCTGCACCCAGGCCCGCTATTTTAGCCTTTTGGGATGATTTAAGTCCAGAGAGTACGGACGAGGGTGGATGTCCTGGAAATATTGGAAATGTATATACAAAAAGTTTTGAAGATAAGTTTGTGATTTGGTTTGATAATGTTATCCGCTGTTCAATCAATTATCCAGGTACTTTCGATTTTCAGGTTGTCCTACATGAGAGTGGTGGGTTTGATATTAATTACAGAACGATGGAGGGGAATGTTACCAGTGCAACCATCGGTATGCAAAATGATACCGGTTTGGATGGTCTTCAAATTGTTTTCAATGATGAATATGTCCAGAATGAGTTATCCCTTCAATTTCGTAAACCGATTGGTACGGACTGGTTTTCGCTTTATTCCGAAAACAATGATCTTTCTGGAACTCTTGAAGTTGGAGAAGAAGCAGAATTTACTGTCGAGGTAAACTCTGCAGAATTGCCCGAAGACGAATATTTGGGGAACATAATAATTTCCACTAATGAACCACCAACTGTAATCATTCCAGTAGTTTTAAATGTTGTATCCGGAGGTGAAATGACACTTGATTTGCCCTATTCCAATGGATGGAATTTGGTTGGACTGCCGGTTTCAACGACAGATAATTTTTATTTGGATTTATTCCCTAATGCATTGGAGGGTACAATGTATTCCTATAACCAGGGTTACATACCGGAAGATAACCTAGTGAATGGGATAGGATATTGGCTAAGGATGGATTCTGATGGTAATGGATCTGTAACAGGATTTTCTTTAAACCAATTGGAAATAAGCCTGAACGCTGGTTGGAATTTGGTATCGGGATTATCATTTTCTGTAGATGTGAATACTATTAATGATCCACAGGAAATTATTATACCATTTACTTATTATGGTTTTGATGGATCATATATCCAAACAGAAATACTGGAACCGGGAACAGGATATTGGATGAGGACATCTGGGGAAGGTGTCGTTGAAATGAGTTCTGATGGAATGGAACGGCGTGTAATTGACCAAAATTCATTTTTTGATGAAGTAAATACCCTCACTTTAAAAAATAAAAATGACAGTTCGGTCCAATTGTATTTTGGGGTAAAATTGAGTGATGAGCAAAAGCAGATGTTCAGTCTTCCTCCTGTTCCACCCTTCTTGTCTGATTTAGATACACAAGTATTGGATGTCCGTTTTGATAATGAGTATAGGGTGTGCCCGTCCCAAGGGACCTTAAATCTCCTAAGTTCAAGAGAAACAGAAACAATCGATTTCGATATAATAGATGGGAAAACTTGGGAATTGACTCATTTGGCCAGCAATTATTCCATTTTATTAACAGGGAAAGGACAAATAAATGTTTCTGGGAATCAGTCAGAATTTTTGTTGAGGGAAACAGATTTTACAGCTTTGCCCACCGAATTTAATTTATTTCCTGCTTTTCCCAATCCTTTTAATCCTGTAACACAAATTCGATTTTCAATACCTCCTTCAGAAGAAAGGAATCCTACTTCAGTAAGTGTGTATGATTTAAATGGAACATTGATTGAGACATTATCTAATGGTTATTTTGATGCGGGAAACCATCAAGTCATTTGGAACGCCCATACTCATCCCAGCGGAATGTATTTTGTCCGGATGCAATCTAGACACTTTGATAAAACAATCAAAACCATGTTAATCAAGTATGAATTAAAATTCCTGATTATCGGGACAGTAAAAATAATTTATTTTTTGTTAAATTTTGATTTTGAATGGATATTGTATTATACACCCTAGTTCTATTATTGCTCTCCCTAATATTTTTTGGATGGTTCGAAAATACAATACATATCAGGGCATTGGAAAATATTCCATTAAGGATTCATGTAAATGGGTCTCGTGGAAAATCAAGTGTTACACGGCTGGTGGCAGCAGGACTAAGATCAGGAGGTCTAAAGGTACTTGCAAAAACAACGGGATCAGCTCCTAGGATAATTGATGAAAACGGAAGGGACCTTGTCATCCATCGTTTACGGAGTGCTTCCATTGGTGAACAGGTAAAACTACTCAGATATTTTGCAGGGAAAAAACCTGATGCTGTGGTGATGGAATGTATGGCCGTAGATCCCCAGTATCAATGGATAGCTGAACATAAAATGGTTCAATCTCACATTGGGGTACTTACAAATGTTCGACCGGATCATCTTGAAGAGATGGGTCCAACTATAAAGGATATAACTCTCTCACTTTCGAATTCCATCCCGTCTAAAGGGAAATTCCTTACAGTCCCCAGCGCTTGTAATAAACATTTAAGACATATATCCAAAGAGAGAGATACCACTTTTTATGAAGTTAACACCGATGAGATCACCCCTGAATATTTATCAAAATTTCCTTTTCTTGAACATGATGAAAATGTAGCGCTTGCATTAAAAGTTTGTGAATTGGCTGGAGTTGAGAAGAAGACAGCAAAACAAGGGATGTTGGACACACACCCGGACCCGGGAGCTTTGGTTTTGTGGGAACTAGGATTTGATGATCACCATAACGAATTTGTTAGTGCTTTTGCAGCCAATGATCCTGAATCCACCCTGAGGATTTGGCACTTGGTTCAGGAAAGATTGACCAAAGAATCTATCTGTGTTTTTCTTAATACTCGTTCAGATAGACGGTACAGGACTAAACAATTAGTTTCCTTGGTAAATAAATACATCAAACCGGATACCTTTATAATTCGTGGTGAGAATTTTCAACCTAAAGTGAACGAAGAACTTAAATCCTCAACCGCTGAGGTCTCAATTCACCCACTGAGATCGACTCCTGCTGATTTAATAGATGAATTAAAAAAGTTAAACCACACCTTTATTTTTGGAATTGGAAATATAGTTGGTTGGGGAGAATCATTTGTTTCGGAATTAAAACAGTATAGAGTAAATGGTTGAAATTGCTATAGGTATTGGGATCGTATTAAGTCTTGTACTTACCGAGACAGTCGGTGTAACGGCTGGTGGTGTTATCGTTCCGGGATATATTGCTCTATACCTACATGAACCGGTGAAGATATTTAGCACATTTTTTGTTAGCTATTTAGTATTTGTCATTGTTTGGGGATTATCAAAATTCATGATGATTTATGGCAAGAGAAGATTGGTACTCTGTTTATTACTGGGTTTTTTTCTGGGATATGTATCCAAGCTATACTTCCGGAATCCTGTCTCTGATTTGGACTTATCTGTAATTGGGAATATTATTCCGGGGCTGATAGCAAGTTGGATGGACCGCCAGGGTGTAGTACGAACCTTGAGTGTTGTGTTAATCACTGCCTCGATCGTCCAGCTTTGTTTGATGGCTCTAGGCCTGGAGACTCCTCGTGTTTAAACCTGCTATCCAAAAAACACGGGTCTTGGTTATTTTGGCAATAGTAAATCTATTGTTATTTCTTTGGGCCTCAAATTCAACAGGAAAAATTGAAGCGCCTGGCCATGAGTATAAAATACAAGCTGCAAACAGAATGAAATCCGCCATGACTGTTTTAAAGGAAACCCGATACGGAAAAAATCCTGTTTTTTTGGACGCCATAAATGATCCCAATGAAACAGGGCTAGTAGGCCCTAAATTCAGTCATATCTCCACCGGAGAGGGAGACCTGGACAGTAAACTGTCAACATTGAATCCAAATTTTGCTGCTTTGATTGTTGAAATATTCTTGGAAGCGGAGCTGACAAAAGGTGCCAAGGTTGCTGTCTCATTTACTGGTTCAATGCCTGGAGCTAATTTAGCCGTTATGAGTGCGTGTGAGGTCATGGAAATCACGCCCTACATTGTCAGTTCAGTTGGTTCATCTCACTGGGGAGCAACAAGTCCAGATTTTACATGGATTGATATGGAAAAAATCTTAGTCTTGCAAGATAAGTTAACACACCAATCAATAGCTGTATCATATGGGGGAAAAAGTGATGCAGGTGGAGGTATGAGCCCTTTTGGAAGAGAACAGATTTATAATGCGTTTGAACGATCGGGAATTTCTAAATTTATTGAAGTAGAGAGACTCAGTGAGAGTGTTCAAACGCGGCTTGATCTGTATAAAAATATCCGCCGCCTTGGCACTCTTGGGCTTGCGGACATCGACGATCACACAGGTCCGGTCCTTCCGACCGTTGGGCAAAAACATACCTTTTGGCATCAGGCTGTACTTCGTGAAATGACGCGGATGACTCTCGGCAGGATTACTG
>CAZOUJ010000049.1:0-2902 GCA_964582955.1 uncultured bacterium | reverse complement strand
AATGAGTATTCTGTTTATATAAACGTTGGCGGTGGTGCTGCCAGCGTAGGGACCCTGGACCAAGCTAGAGAGATCCCTCCCGGATTCTCTATGCCATCTGATTTGAAAAGCATAGGAGATGGTAGTATGCTCATGCAGTTTGCATCTATGGGAGTTCCCATAGTGCACATTCTAAACATTAGAGAATTGTGCAAAAAATATGGTGTGAAATTTGCACCAGTACCTTTTCCACCAATCGGTCAAGGTAAATTGTTTGAGGTCTACGCATATAACCTAACTGTAACATTAGCAGCCCTTTGTATTGCGTTGGGCAGTTTAGTTGGGGTCGCCATTCATTCTCACAATCAAATTGCCAATCAAAGAGACTCATATGAACCGGAATCTATTTTATAGTTTAGCATTCATTTACGGTTTAATTAGCCTGACGTTTGGTAAAGCAATTGAACCGAAGGAATCAAACGATCGTGAAATTTTATTCATTGGTGAAAATCGCCAGGAATATTATACATTATATAAAAACTCTCTTCATTATACATTGTATGGTCCAGACACGATAAAAATTTATTCCAGAAAAGCAATTCCTGCACGAGATCAAAAAATGCATTCATTTGGTTATCAGATAATTCTGAATAAAAAAGATACGATTCAAACAAAATTTAAAAAACGAATCTATTCAAAAATTTCTTCTGCCGAACATAAACGTCATGGATATTCCAGCGCAGGGATTTATTCTTTACCGATTCCATTTGGAAAACATGAGTTAGAGCTGATGCCTCTTTCCGGATCAAGCCGTCCCGTACTGGTGCGGATGATCATTCATCCTTTAAAACGGGATAAAGGTAGAGGAAAATTTGTTCTTCCTGACTCAGAGATACCTCTTTTTTATATTAATTTTGGAGAAAAGAAAGTGCGCTATCTGCAGCTTGATTACTGGAATCAATTGAAATTTACTGTCGAAGAACCAAAAAGAATTAAAGCAATCTGTAGATTGAAATATTTTGAGGATATGTCAAAAACTCAGAATTATCGTTTGCAACTATCAAAAGATGGGGAAGTGATTAAAACATTTTTTATCCAGACTGAACAATCATCTGAAAAATTACTATTGGACAATTCTTCATTAGATATTGGTGTGTCCAACAGTATAGATATTGAATTAAATCCGGGAAACTATACTTTTGAATTACTGGAAAATAAACGGTCTGTTTATATGCGCGTGATGGAATATGAATTTTAATATTTTGATTAAATTATTTATTGTTTGTGCCAGTATGTTGTCTGCACAGTCCATGAAAAACAGGCTTATGGTACCTATTTATGTATATCCATCTATCGCATTTGGATATGATTCCAATTTCTTGAAATTATCTGATGATGAAATAGATCAAACAGTATTGGGCGATGATATACTCGGTGATGCGCCTACATTTGATAGCGAAATAATTAAAACAAAAATGAAATTATTTTATAGTCCTGTACTGTCTAAAAAATATGAAACTGAGTTTTATTTCACTTTTTCGCGTTCTATGTACGGACAACTGAAAGAGAAATCCTATAGTCGGTATTCTTTTGTGTACGGACAGCATCTGGGACCCTATAATTGGTTAAAGATTGGGTATGCTAATCTACCTGAATATTTTATTCGGAATTACATTGACAGGGATCTCACCGGTGACTTTAGATACCCGTGCAGCTTCTCCAGCGAAGAAGTCTTTATATCCTATTCTTTTCCGGTTGGGGAAGTATCCTGGTTGAGGTTCAAAGCAAAAGGTATGAATGAATATTATAATTCTCATTTTACGGAATTTGATCAACAAAGATTAACAGGACAGGTTGAATTTCATTCTGAATTTTCCAAAAGAATGCAATATTCCGTTTCACTGAGTCATAGTGCTAGTAAAAACATAGATTATGACTCTGAAATGATTTCCACGGTTGTTGATCGGTCATATCTAACGGATAAAATCACTTTAGCACTTGCTCACCGTCCACACCAGAACCCTGTGATTCAAAAATATGGTGTGTCGATATCTGCCGAACAGCGATTGTATGGTCTAGAGTCCGAATTAGATAATTTTGACGATTGGAAATTTTATTTTGAATCTAATATATATTTATGGAGCAAGATTCAAATTCATGATGATTTCAGTCTTAAAATATCTTATCGATACAGAAATAGAGATGCTGATTCAAATCCTTTTGGTGAGTTTTACTGGGTGGAAGAAGTAAAAGATTTTACAAAACATGTGTTATGGTTTGATTTTTCTTACGACTTAGTCATGGATTTATTTTATTAAACTTATGAAAAATCATTTAATACTTTTATTAACATTTTTTCTATTTATTTCATGTCGAAAACCAGCGGACCCTGTTATGGAGAATAATCCATTATCGTACACTCATTGGGGAACTTTTGATGTTAGTGGTGAATGTCTTGATTTAGATATTTCCGATACCGTACTCGTTGCTGCTGCAAATTATAACGGCTTTTTTGTTTTTTCAATTGATTCTGAAAATCAAACCTTGGACACGGTGTACCACGGAACAGATTTAGATCCTACCATGGGGGACAACCGAGCCGAAAGAATTATCCTGTCTCGAAATCATGGTATGGTTTTTATTCTAGATAGATATGACAAAATCTGGATGCATAAATTGTGCGGGACTCAATATATAGATAACTGGGTTGAAGATTGCTATGGTGGAGCTTGGATAAGTACAACTATTGATGATAAAGATGATGGTATAGGAATATTTTCACTAGTGAACCACAGCTCTGCGCAAAGTGATACAAGTGGGACTGTGGGAGACTATAATCAATATTCAACCTCATTAGTATGGAAAAATTTTGCTGATGTCAATCCAGGAGATGTATTCACAAATAGCGGTGTTCCTGCCTGTG